>CAZTMF010000001.1:0-28465 GCA_964614675.1 uncultured Caulobacteraceae bacterium
GCCCAGCTGTTCGAGATCACCGCCCTGTTCGACATGCGCCTGAGGCCCGAGCTGGTGCTGCTGCAGAAGACCATGATGGTCACTGAGGGCGTGGCGCGGCGGCTCGATCCCGAGCACGACATCTGGAAAGCGGCCGACCCGGTGGTCCGCCGCTACATCATGCGTGAGCTGGCCCCCACCGCCCGCGTCCGCCAGCTCCTGGAGGAGGGGCTGCGGTGGGCCGAAGGGCTGGCGCGCCGCGCCGAAGCGCCGGCGGTCGCCGCGGTGGCGGAGATCGAGCGCGAGGAGCAGCGCCTGTCCTCGCGCTTCACCTGGTTCGCCGTCGGCGCGGCCCTGGCGGCCCTCGCCTTCGTCGTCTTCGAGCTGCTGCAGCGCTAGGGTCCGATCATAGAGGAGGCCGCGATGTCCCGTCCGCAGAAGATGCCGGTGGACCAGGCCCTGGCCGGGCTGGACGGCTGGACGGCCGTGCAGGGCCGCGAGGCGATCCAGAAGAGCTTCAGGTTCAAGGACTTCAATCAGGCCTTCGGCTTCATGACCCGCATCGCCCTGGCCGCCGAGAAGCTCGACCACCATCCGGAGTGGTTCAACGTCTACAACCGCGTGGACGTGATCCTGGCCACCCACGACGCCGATGGCGTGACCGAGCTGGACCTGAAGCTGGCCAGTCTGATGGACGCCGCGGCTAGTTGAGCAGGATAGACCCCAGCAGGACCTTGGCCCCGCGGCGGCGAAGGACGCGGTCGGTCTCGCGTTGCAGGGCCAAG
The DNA here is from genome assembly GCA_964614675.1 of uncultured Caulobacteraceae bacterium. Taxonomy (GTDB): domain Bacteria; phylum Pseudomonadota; class Alphaproteobacteria; order Caulobacterales; family Caulobacteraceae; genus JANWHQ01. The sequence continues at coordinate 765 of CAZTMF010000001.1, forward strand.
GAAATGTAGTCGGCATTGGGCGGCTGCCCCGCCGCCAGGCCCAGGCCATAGGGCTGCAGCGCCGAGACATAGGCCGAATATAGGATCGGCAGGTAGAGATCGAGGCTGTCGCGCAGCTTGGGATCGGGCACATCCAGCCCGACCTCGACGGTGAGCACGCCGCGCCGTCCGTTGGCCCGCACGATCGAGACCGCAATCGTCTTGAGCTGCAGATAGGGCGGCTTGGCCTTCTTGCCGCCCCCCTCGCCCTCCGCATGAGGCGCGGACAAGGGCGCGGCCGCGGCGGCGGCGAGGGCGATCAGGAAGAGGCGGCGGCGCATGGGAGCATTCGCCGCTGCTTTGGTTGACGACGGGTTATGACTGGTTCGGGAAACAGGCCGACTGGGCGATGGCTACCGACGACAGGCCGGTGATCAGGTTCGGGACCACGGTCCGGAACGTGTAGTTGATGGTCACCGAGGAGAAGCCCGTCGCGCCGCCGCAGGTCGCCGAGGTGCTGAGCGTCACCCCCGCCGACGGAACGGTGACGCCGTAGGTCGAGGCCACCGCCTGGACGTAGCTCAGGGCCTTGGTCGAGGAATAGGCCGCGCCGTTCGCGCAGCTGGTCGCCAGCACCCCCATGCACCGGGCCGCCTGGATGGCGGTCTGCTGCAGGGCGTTGGCGGTCCACATGTACCAGCCGAACTCCGTCACCCCGAAGAGCAGGGTGAACATGGTCATGATGACGAGGGAGAATTCCACCGCCGCCCCGCCGTTCCGATCCTCCAGCCAGCGCCGGACTAGAGCGGGCTGACGCGGGCTCACTGGACCTGGACCAGGCTGGAGACGGTCATGGTCCCGGACTGGGAGAGCATGCCGTAGCCGATGAAGATCGGCGAATAGGCCCGGCTCGCCGACAGCAGCACGAACTTCCCAGCATAGCCGCCGCCGGGGCAGGTGGTCCCGCAGGTCTGGGAGCCTCCCCAGGTCACCGAAGCGGAGGTTCCAGTGGGGCAGTAGCAGCGGTCGGCGTTGGACGCGGTCCCGCCGGTGGTGACCGTGCCGCCCGAGGAGCCGGCGGTCGGGCCGTTGTTCACGGTCACCGCGCTGTCGGCCCAGTTGGACGCCTGGCCGCTGGAGATCAGTCCCGCCAGGGTGCTGGCCAGGCTGGCGCCGGTGGTGGAGCTGACGCTCGCCTGGTTGACCATGGCGTAGTTGGCCGCCGCGCTCAGCGAGGCGTTCAGCTGGAAGCGGGTGTAGAGCAGCCCGCCCAGGTCGATCAGACCGACCAGGATCAGGATGACCGTCGGCGAGATCAGGGCGAACTCGACCGCCGCCACGCCGGAGCGGTCGCGAAGGAATCCCGCGCCGAGGCGCCGGGAGCGCTGCAGGACCGGCCGCATCACTGCACCAGCGCGATCTTGACGCTGCCGGAGCCGCCGCCGACGCAGTTGGAGGCCGCGGTGGTGCCGCCGGACAGGGTGACCTGGGTGCCGATCAGCTCCAGGCACTGGCCCGCTCCGCCGCCGACGCTCGAGCCGCCGCTGAGCGATATGGAGCCCTGCGGGAAATAGAAGGCGCCCGACAGGCTGGTGTTGGAGGCGCCCTCGGCGAACAGGGCCCCGCCGGTGTTGGAGGCGGGACCGACGACCACCAGACCCTGGGTGGCGCCCGAGGTTGGTGCGGTCATGGTCACGTGGCCGTAGCCGGCGGCGATGCAGAAGGATTGGCCCGAGCAGGACCCCGAGGCCGGCGTGGAGGCCCCGCCAATCACCCAGGTCACCCCCGTGCCGCTCATGCCGACAGTCACGCCATTGCAGGTGACGTCGCCGCCCGCCGAGCCGCCGAGGTCGACGTACTGCGTAACAGAATAGACGCCCGAACCCAGGATGCTGCCGCCCGCGGTGATGAAGTAACCCTGGATGTCGTGCTGCGCGGCGGCGCTGATGGTGGTGCAGCTGCCCCCGCCGCTGGAGACGTTGAAGTTGCCGACCAGCTGGAAGACGCTGCCGGCGTCGGTCGCGTCGCCGAGCGTCGTGGTGGCGCCGCCGCCGATATAGAAGGCGTTGCCGCCGCTGCTGGGGCCGACGAGGAAGCTGTTTCCGGTCCCGGACGAGCCAAGGACCAGCTTGGAGCCGCCGCCGTTGTAGACGCCGCCCTGGAGGGTGAAGCTGCTGGGGCCGCCGAAGGTCAGGATCGTGCCGGTATTGCAGATGCTGTAATTGGCGCCGTTGCAGCTGAAGCTCGCCTTGCCGATGTTGAAGGTCCCGGCGCCGAACGTCGTAGTGGTGCCGCCGCCGGTGCTGAGACCGCCGGCGATGTTGTAGGTCCCCGGCCCGAAGGTCATGGCCGTGCCGGTGTTCTTGATCGATCCCGAGAAGTTGTAGGTGGTCGAGGCCGATCCGCCGGTGTTGAAGTTGACCGTGATGCCGCCGCCGGTGGTGATATTTCCGAAGGTGTAGGACGAGTAGCCGCTGCAGGTGACCGTCCAGGTGTTGCTGGCGAAGGTCCCGCTGCAATGGTCGGTGGTGAGCTGGGCCTGGGTGCTCGCGGTGCTGTAGGCGAAGTCGACGTCGCCGCCGGCGGTCACGGTCGGCGCAGCCGGCGCCGACATGGACGAGACGCTGGTCAGGTGGCCGGTGGCCGCGGTCACGCCGGAATTGCCGGCCAGGGGATCGGCGGTCGCCTTCTGGCTGATCGTGGGCGAAGCGCCGCCCGGCCCATGGATCCCGCTGCAGCCGACGGTGGGTGCGGCGGAATTGTAGGTCACCGACTGGGCGGTGATGCTGGTGCCGCAGGGCACGGTCTCGGAGGCGTTGGACGAGACCGAGCATCCGCTGGCGGTGACGGCGGTGCCGCCCGAGAGAGCGACGCCAGCGCCGCCCGAGCTCAGGGCGATGATGCAGCCCGAAGTCTGGACGTTCAGCTCGGCGTAGGAGGCGGCCGACACCGGCAGCGCGGTCGCTCCGCCCACCACCGAGGCGAGGTAGAGCGGAAGGGAGGACGAAACCGTCACCTGCACCGCCTGGTTCCCGTCGCCGGTCGGCGAGCTGACAAGGCTGGCCGACACATTGGTCGAGGCGACCCCATTCAGGGCCGCGACGGCATTGGCCGCCGAGGTCATGGAGGTGGTGGTGCCGTTGGTGTTGTAGGCCAGGGCTCCGGCGTAGGCGGCGAGGTCGGCCACTCGCTGGTTTTCGGTCTTGACCAGGAGGCCGTGGCCGTATTCGGCGACAAGCGAGGAAAAGGCGATCAGCGCGGGCAGGCTCAGCGCCGCGACGATGCTCACCGCCGCCCGGCGGTCACGGGCGAAGGCGCCCAAGCGCCGCGTGATGTGGAACAGCCCCTGCAGCATAGGTCTCATGGATCTGTTGCCCCCGCGGCAACATCTGCCATCTGACTTAAGCGTCAGTGAGTATCTAAGCTTAACTCCGGTCAACCAAAGTATTGATCGAAGCAAAGCCCGCGCAGCGGTTCGAAGCCTGCGCCTTCGGGGGGTGGGCCCGCCCGTTAAGGCATCCTAAACGCCGACGGCGCAGGGTCCGGTCGAGGTTGGGGCCTCGTCGCTGGCTGACATGGGAACGCTCGACCTTTCGGTCCTGAACAATTGGTACAACGCCAAGGCGGGCGTCAGCAGCGGCGCGTCCGGTTCGACCGGGAGCGGCAGCGTCGCCTCCACCGCGCCCACGCCGCCGTGGCAGATCAAGACTTCGACGTCCTCCAGTTCGTCCTCGACCAGCACGAGCTCGACCAGCATCCCTGACCAGGTCAGCGCGCTGATGCGGTCGCTGGCCGCGGGCGCCAAGCTGATCGATCCGACCGCCACCAAGGTGAGCGGCACGGGCGCCGATACTGACGCGACGTCGAACTACCGCAACCTGTTCGCCCTCTATCAGGGCCTGAACAACCTGCAGTCCATCGCCAAGGCGGCGACAGCCAAGAACCTCTCCGACGCCCAGACCCAGCAGTTGCAGAAGGCCTTCCAGACCGGACTGCAGCAGCTGCAAAGCTATCTGGGGACCGACCCGTTCAAGGGTTTCGACGTCTACCAGACCCAGCCCGCGGTCAATGTGACGACCAGCCTCGCCATTCCCAAGGAGAAGGACACCTACACCACCCAGCCGCTCTATCAGGGGCCGGCCAATGGCGTGGTGCCGGGCTTCCAGGGGAACGTGCAGTTCAGCGTGACCGCAACACGGGCCTCGGGCGCCCAGGTGACCGTGGACTTCGACCTGAACGATCTCGGATCGACGCCGCGGACCTTCGGCAATGTCCTGAACTACATGAACGACAAGATGCAGGCGGCGGGGCTGGCGACCCGGTTCAGCGACAGCCTGACGCCCGGCAAGGCCAGCACCGTCCAGGCTGGCTCCAAGACCATCACCCTGCCCGCCGGACCCGACCAGTACTCGCTGAAGATCGTGGGCACCTCGGCCGAGACCCTCGCCTTTTCCACCCCGACCACCGATCCGGCGGTCTATGTCGCCCAGACCGCGGGCATCACCACCGGCGCCAAGCCGGACGCCGTGCGTCAGCTGGTCAAGTTCGACGCCTCCGCCACCCCGGCCGACCCGTCGGCGGTGAACAACCAGGTGTTCAACCAGTCCCTGGGCTCCGGCGTGTCCAAGGTGACGGCCACCGCCACGGCCTCGGACGGCTCGGTCTATGTACTGGCCAATGTCACCGGACCGGTGAACGGACAGTCGATCCAGGCCAACCAGGACGTGGCCCTGATGAAGTACGACTCGGCGGGCAACCTGGTGTTCACCCGCACCCTGGGCGCCGACACCAGCGCCTCGGGCTATGGCCTGGCCGTCTCGGCGGACGGCTCCCAGGTGGCGATCGTCGGGTCGACCGTCGACAACCTGAGCGCTACCGCGACCTCGAACGCGACGACCCCGACCTCGACCACGCCGCCACAGGGCTTCGTCAGCGTCTACGACGCGTCGGGGAACGAGGAGTGGACCCAGCAGATCCAGGCCACAGGCGGGACCGGCGGCGGCGTCCAGGCCAACTCGGTGGCCTTCGGATCAAACGGCATGGTCTATGTCGCCGGCCAGGTGGACGGCCGCATCCTGGGCGGCTCGTCCTCGGGCGGGCAGGACGCCTTCGTCCAGGGCTTCCACGCCGTCTCCAAGCCGCTGAACGACGGCTCGGGGAGTTCGCAGTGGGTGGTGACGACCACCGCCACCTCGCAATTCGGGACCACCGGCGTCGACCGGGCGACCGACCTCGCCGTATCGGGCTCGGCGGTCTATGTCTCGAGCATGGAGAACGGCCAGGCGGTCGTGCGCCGGCTCGACGCCGCCGGCGTCACCGGAACCGGCCTGACCCAGAGCGCTGTGCGCAACCTCGGAGCCCTGCAGGGCGGCGCCATCGCGGGCCTCGCGGTGAATGCCGACGGCTCGGTGATCGTCGCCGGCTCGACCCACAATGGCGCCTTGAACGCCGGAACCGCGACCCAGGCCTATGTCGGCGGCGAGGAGGCCTTCGTAGCGAACCTCGCGGCGGACCTGCAGCCCGCGGCCGGCGACGCCGTGACCTACCTCGGCGGCTCGGCCGACCAGAACGCCACGGCCGTCACGGTCTCGAACGGCAAGGTCTATGTGACGGGCCAGATCGCCACCGCACCCCTGGCCGGCACGGGCCAGACACAGGGCTGGAACGGCTATGTCACGGCGCTGGACCCCACCACCGGACAGGTGAGCTGGTCCCAGCAGTACCAGGGCCAGGACAAGCAGGCGGCGCCGACCAGCATCGCGGTCGCGGAAGGCGGCGCTTCCGTGCTCGACCAGCTGGGCTTGCCCAGCACGATCTCCTGGGCGCCCTCCCAGGAGCTGGTGGCCAACACCGCCATGCGTCCAGGCGACCAGCTCTACGTCCAGAACGGAACCGGAAAGCCCATCGCAGTGACCATCGCGGCGGACGACACCTACGAGACCCTGGCCAAGAAGATCGCCAAGGCGTCAAACTACGCCATCAAGACCACCATCCTGCCGCTGACGACCGGCTCGACCCTGAAGCTCGCGCCGGCCTATCCGGGCGTGCAGGTGACGCTCCTGCCGGGCCCGCTCGGGCACGACGCGCTGGGACCGCTCGGAATCGCCCAGGGCGTCCTCACCGCCTCCGCCAGCAAGGAGGGCTCGGCCGCACCCGGCGGCGATTCCGGCCCGCTCGCCAGCCGCAACTCGTTAAAGAACGGCTATTCGCTGAAGCTGTCGTCGAGCCTGACCCTGGCGAACCCCGCGCGCGCCTTGGCGGCGTCTGGGGCCCTCAGCGGCGCCATCGCCACCCTCAAGGGCATCTACGCCGACATGAGCACCCCTCCGTCCCAGAACAAGGCGGCGACCAGCGGGACCGTGCCGACCTATCTGACCAACCAGATCGCCAACTACCAGGCGGCCCTGTCGCGCCTGCAGGGCAGCAGCAGTAGCAGCAGCTGACGGGCGACCGGAACGCGCCAGGCGCCGATCATCATCAACATGATCTTAAGTCCGCCCTGGTCTGATCCGTCGCCTGGAATGGGGACTCCATGGGCGACGATCGCATTCATTTCGAGGTGTTCGCCCAGAGAGCGGGCGGGACATCGTTCAGCCTGCAATCCGCCACCGAGACCCGTGAGCGCGCGCTCGAGACGGCCGAGGAGCTGATCGACAACGGTCGCTTCACGGCCGTGCGGGTCACCAAGGAAACGCTGGACCCGGAGTCCGGCGAGTTCAAATCCATCACCATCTTCAACAAGGGTACGGCCCAGACGACCCGGAGCAAGGTGGAACCGATGGAGCAGGCGCCCCTGTGCGTCAGCCCGGCCGACCTCTACACCGTCCACGCCCGCGACCGGATCGCCCGCCTGATGCAGGACTGGCTGAACCGTCAAAGGGCCACGCCCTTCGAGCTGCTGCACCGGGCGGACCTGATCGAGAAGCTGGAGGCTTCGGGCGTCGAGCTGCAGCACGCCATCCAGAAGATCGCCGTGCCCGAGGCCCAAGCGACGGGCGCCAGCGTGCATGAGATCATGCGGCGCTTCCACGACCTGATCCAACGCGCCATCGACCGGGTCCTCAGCGACGCGAAGAAGGGGCAGTTCCCCAAGCTATCACAGACCGACTTCGCGGCGACCTGCGAGCGGCTGCTCGAGCATCCGGACCGCTTCTACCTGCTGGGCGCGGGTGTGGCGGTCTATGTCGGCGCGGCCAAGGACTGGGGCGAGAAGGTGGGGCTGCTGCTCGATCTGGCCGATGCGGCGCCCAAGGCCGGGCCTTCGCGCGCCCTGGCCCTGCAAGTGATCGAACAGCCGCTGGGCGAGATCCTGCGCTCGCGCGTGGGTCTCTCGGAGTTGCTCGGCAAGGAGCTGGACTTCGGCGCCAGCATGGGAGCCCTGACCCGCCTCGCCGCGGCGGATACCGTCGATCTCGTCTCCACCGTCGATGCGAACGTGGCGCGGCTCATCCCGCCACTGACGGGCGCGCCCGAGCGGCTCGGCCGCTGGCTCACCGGACCCAGCTTCGAGGGCGTGCGCTTGGCCCTCAACCAGCGGATCCTGCAGGAACTGGGCGCGCGGCGGCGGCTCAGGCCCTCCGACGCGCACGGCGAGATCGAGATCCTGCGCGCCCTCGCCGTGGCGCTGACGTCAGCGGCCGGCAAGCTGTTGCCGCTGGACGACGTGCGCGAAGCCTTCGCCGAACGCTCCAAGATGCTGGTGGCTTCCGAGTTCGTGGACGCCCTGCTCCGCGAGAGCGATTCTCCGATCCAGGAGGCGCACGACCTGATCTGGCTTCTAGAAAACGTCACCGGCGGGGGCAACAAGCGCTCGGCCCTGCGCTGGCTGATGGCGACCGTCACCTCCCTGCGCTTCGAGACCGAGGCCCTGTCGGCCGCCGCCTCCAGCCCAGGCACACAGCTGACCCAGATCGCCGAGATCTATCGCGACACCGCCCGGGCCGCGGGCGAGACGGCGGGCGTGCGCGAGGTGCTGCAGCGCCTGTCCGACCTCGGCGGACGCATCGAGGCCCAGAACAAGATGGTCGCCCAGGTGACCAAATCGACGGCGCCCCCGGTGCAGAAGCTGACCATGCTGCTGAAGATGGCCACCGGCGAAACCGCCCCGCCGGGTCCCGCCGCCGAGCGGGCCAAAGCCCTGGCGCTGAAACTGGCCGCCGAGCCGGACGTCCGCTCCGGCCTGTCGCAGGACGCCGAGACGATGAGGCGGCTGCGCCAGGTGGTGGGTCCGCTCGCACCGGCCGCCTGACGTCCCGGGCCGGACGTTCGTCGCGGAGCTCGGCTCAACGAGCGGGCGAACTTCAAGTCCGCCACGCTGGGCATTTTCGCGTTCGCCGCTCTCGGGACCCCTGCGACATTTAGCCAATCTTCACCCGTCGGTTGCATATTCCATCAAGTGTTGGGGCATGGGCGATGAACGCCGAGCAACCGCAGATCAAGGCTCTGATCCTGGACGACGACCGTGCGTCGACGTCGCTGCTCGGTTCGCTGCTACGCACGGCGCGCCAGTGCGTCGCCTTCGAAGCGACTGACCCGGCCGGCGCGGCCGTCCTCCTCGAACAGATCGTTCCCGACCTCGTCTTCGTGGCCCATGCGCCGCCGAACCTCGACGCGACCCTGTTCACGCGCGAGCTGAGGCGCAGCGACCTTGCGGCGCGCAAGGCGCCGGTGGTGATGCTGGCCTCCGAGCCGACCCAGAGCACCACCCTGGCCGCGCGCGACTCCGGCGTGCACGAAGTGCTGCGCAAGCCCTTCACCATCAAGGACCTGATGGCCCGCGTCGATCTCCTGACCGGCAAGGAACGCCATTGGATCGAGGGCGTGGCCTATGTCGGGCCCGACCGGCGGCGTTTCAACTCCGCCGAGTTCTCCGGCGCCAGGCGGCGGCGCGTGGACAAGGAGATGAGTTCTCCCGACAACGCCCGCATCGGCCAGGCCCTCAGGATCATGAAGGCCGCGATCGACGCCATCGAGACCGAGCCGCGTCAGGCGCTCCGGGCTCTGCGCGCCCAGGCCGACGAGCTGCAGGACGCCGCCATCGCCATGGCCGACTTCTCCCTGGCGGGGGCGGCCAAGACCCTGAAGCAGTACCTCGACCAGGCGCCGCGTCTGAACGGCCGCCAGCTCGCCGCCGATATCGACGGCATGCTGGGTTCCGCCGCGGCCCCGCCCGAAGCGGTCGAGACGCGGACCAAGAAGATCCTCTGGGTCAAATAGGCCTCGGCCTGCCCTGGCGCTGGGCGTCAGGCCAGCGCGGACCGTAACGCTGCGATCACCCGCGTGACGCTGTCGTCCGTCAGCTCCGGATAGATGGGCAGGCTCAGGATTTCGGCCGCCAGGGTCTCCGTGACCTCCAAGCCCCCGGGGCCGATCGGAAGCCTGTCCGCATAGGCCGGCTGTCTGTGGACGGGCTCGGGATAGTGGATGGCCGTCACCACGCCGCGCTCGGCCAGGGCCCGGCGCAGAGGGTCGCGCTCCGGCGCGCGCACCACATATTGATGCCAGACATGGGTTTCCCCCGGCCCTTCGACCGGCAGGATCAGCGGAAGACCGCGCAGTCCCTCGGCATAGGCGCCGGCGATGGCGCGGCGGCGGGCGTTGGCCTGGTCCAGACGCGACAGCTTCACCCGCAGCACCGCCGCCTGCACCTCGTCCAGGCGCGAGTTCATGCCTGCCGTCTCGGAGACGAAGCGTCGACGCCAGCCATATTCTCGGAGGCTCCTTGCGCGCGCCGCCAGGTCCTCGTCGTCGGTCACCAGCATGCCGCCGTCGCCGAGCGCTCCCAGGTTCTTGGTCGGATAGAAGCTGAAGGCGCCGACCTCGCCGAAGCCTCCGACCTTGCGCCCCCCCACTTCGGCGCCATGGGCCTGGGCGGCGTCTTCGAGCACGACGGCGCCCCAGCGCCGTGCAAGGGCCCGGATCTCACGGATGCGGGCCGGCCGGCCGTAGAGGTGAACAGGAACGATGGCCCGGATGGGCGGCTGCGAAGATCGGAGCAAGGCCTCCAGGGCGTCCGGGTCCATGTTGAAGCTCGACGCCTCGACATCGACCAGCACGGGCGTCGCGCCGGCGAGCTCGATGGCGGCCGCTGTGGCGCTGGCGGTCAGCGAGACGGTCGCCACTCCGTCGCCGGGCCCTATCCCAAGGGCCTTGAGCCCGAGGGCGATGGCGTCCGTGCCGCTGGCGACGCCGACCGCGAACCGGGTTCCGGTCCAGTCGGCGAACGCCCGCTCGAATGACTCCACCTCCGGCCCCAGGACGTATTGTCCATGCGTCAGGACCTTGGCGACGGCAGCGTCGATCTCGACCTTCTGCGCCAGGTAGGCGGCGCGGGGGTCAGCCTGGGGAATCGGAAGGTCGGTCACAGGTAAGCGGCAAGATGTTCGCGGAAATAGTCGAGAGTGCGCTGAAGACCCTCCTCCAGCCCCACCTGCGGCATCCACCCGGTCAGCCGCCGGAACAAGGCGTCGTCGGCATAGAAATCGCCGATATCGATGCGTCGGCGCTCGGCAGGGAATTCCTTCACCTCGAAACCGCCTCCAGTCAGGCGCGACAGAAGTTTTGCGGTCTCCAGCAGGCTCAGGGCCGGCGGCGCGCCGGACAGGTTGAACACCTTGCCTATGGCTTCGGGCCGGGAGGCGGCCAGCAGCAGGGCCTCCACCACGTCGTCGACATAGGCGAAGTCGCGCAGCTGATCTCCGTCCCACACCTCGAAGGAGCGTCCCATCAAGGCGGAGCTGATCCAAATGCCGAGGAAGGTCTGGCGGGCGTCCTTGATCCGCATCCGGGGCCCATAGGTGTTGGTCAGGCGCAGGATCGAGGCCTTCAGGCCGTAAACCTCGCCATGGAGCCGGTGATAGCTCTCGCCGGCGAGCTTGTGCACGCCGTTGAAGTCGACGGGCCGGAGCGGATGGGCCTCGTCGACGGGAAGGTAGTCGGGCCGGCCATAGATCTGACGGGTCGAGGCGAACACTGTGAGCGCCCCTGGCGCCAGCCGGCGCCAGGCGTCCAGCAACGAAAGATGGGCCCGGCAGTTCAGCTCGAGGTCGAGCTGCGGATCGCGCATGGAGTCCAGGTGGCTGGTCTGGCCGGCCAGGTTGAAGATGATCTCCTGGCCCGGCAGCAGGCGCTCCAGCAGCGCCTGGTCGCGGAGGTCGCCGATCTCCACCGCCAGACGGTGCTCGACGCCCAATATGTTATGGCGCAGGCCGCCCTGACCCGGATGAAGGCAATCGACCAGGGTCACCTGGGAGCCGAGCTCGACCAGTCGGCGAGCGAGATTCGACCCCAGGAACCCGAGACCGCCCGTCACCAGCACGCGGGCGCCCTGGAAAGCGGAGGCGCTCACTCTCCTTGCCGCTGGCCGGTCGCCTGCAGCAATTCGTCCAGGGCCGCTTCGACCGTCTCCACGGACAGCGACCAGGCGTCGCGCTGCGGCCCCGCCGGATCGCCGAACAGATAGCTGAACCGGTTTCCCGACGCCCCGATCCAAAGGGCGATCTCGTCGAGGAATCCGTGAGCCGCAGGCGGCATGAGCGCCAGGACGCCGCGCGGCCTCGATCCATAGGCGGCAAGATTCAGATAGGCCGACCCATAGGCGCCCCCGATCATCTCGGCCTGCGAGAAGAGGGCGTGGGCGCGTTCGAAGCTCAGCCGCTCGGGCCGGATCGAGCGGAAGCCGCGGCGCTCGAAGGCGGCGCGGATCTCGGGCTCGTTGACGAGGCTGCGGGTCGAGACGCCTTCCCGTGACAGATAGAGGCGCTCCCCGCGATCGGTCTTCATCGGCGGAGCGAGGCGCTGATAGACGTCGAAAAGGCCCCGCATGGGCTGGCTGCGCAGGGGAAGGGGCCAGGACGGGACATAGAGCTTGGCGAACACGGACACCCCCCGGGGATCGTGGAGGATGATCCGGTCGCGTCGGACGCCGAGCGCTTCGAGCATATGCAGCCAGGGCTCCGGCCGCCCAGACCGCACCACGATCGGACAATCAAGGCCGGCGGCTGCGGCGATCGTCAGGCGGCCGGGGAAGTTCAGCGTCCAGTCGCCGAAGCCGGAGTCCGTGGGACCCGCCAGCAACAGGGCCGGCGTGTCGAACACCTCGACCGGACAGGCGCCGTCGCGGAACGTCGGCGGGTCGGCGACGATGTGACCATGGGCCTCCTGCAGCCCCGCCTTGCCGAGGTCACACGGGGGCTTCAGTTCCTCGGGCGCTTCGCCCTTGCGGTTCAGGACCAGGCCGCGGCCGACCAGCGCTGCGCCCTCGAGCGCGGCCAGGTGCTTGGGCGCCGTCGTGTACCTGAACAGCGTCTTGCCGGCCGGCGCGCTCGCGAGCCGGACCACCGGCTCCAGTTCGACAGTCTCCCCTCCGGGATCGAGCGTCAGGATGGCGTCGCCGGACCCCTCGAGCTCGCGCAGGTCGCGCACCTGCTGCAGCGCCTCGCCTCTGGGGCGGATCGGGATTGCCTCGCGTGGATCGAAGACGAATCCCCTGGGGCCAAGCCGCCGGGACATCACGGGCTTGACCGCCCATTGGGTTCGCGGAGAGTAGATGCGCCATGCCCGCTTGAGCGGCTCGAGCTCCTCGGACTTGGCCTGGGCCTCCAAAGCGCCGCGCCAGCCGAGCCAGCCTTCCACGAAGGCCGGACAATAGCGCGTCAGCTTGGCGAACTTGATCTCGGCGTCGGCGAACCGCCGGCGAGCCAACAGCTCCATCGCCTCGAGATACAGTCCCTTGAAAGCCGGGCTGAGGCCGCGCCGAGAGTCTTGCTCCAGGCCGACCAGGGCCGCCCGGTGACGGCGGAGAAGAACTGGCGCGTCCTCGGGATGCTTCGCGATGGCCTCCGCAAACCCCCTGGTGGCTTCGCTGTAGAATCCCATCTCGAAGAACAGGGACGCGCTTTCAATCTCCGGGATGGACGGGCCGTCACCGGTCTCCGGGCGGCTCCGCAAGGCGTTCAACGCGTCGCTGAAGCGTCCCAGGCCGATGAAGGCCCTCGCCAATTCGACGGCCGCAGCCGCGGAAGCCGGGTGGAGGCGCACGGTCTCAGCGAGCTTGGCGATCCGCTTCTTCGCGGCTTCAAGCCGAAGCCGAGGGAAAGTCAGCGCATTCGCACTCGCGATGGTCTCCACCGAGGCCGATCGGCCTGGGTCCGGACGCACCGCCACAGCGGCCCGCCGGACGGGCGCACGGCGCGCCTCGACCGCTCTTACTCGCACAAACGCCATCCGATCGCCCCCCGGCTCAATCAGAACACCAAGGGCGCCAGATTCGCCCCAAGCCCACGAACATTTCAAGTGCGCAATCAACGAAATGTTCGCGCCGAGCCGACCTGTGGCTCCGTTGAAGTGATTAAGATACGACTGTGACAAGCCGTCGCTTGATCAAGCTTGATCTCGGCTTCTGCCCTGTCGGCGCGGGCGGGCGGAGGGCCCGCGCTCGGTGGGAGCATGTCCCAAGTTGGAGCGCGATCGCCGGCGACTTACTGCTGCTACTGACGCTCGCGGCATGCAGCCGCGCCCGAGGTTGCACCCGACGGACGCCCCCGAGCCGAAGCGTCCGATCACCAGGTGCGCGGGCGTCATTTGTCGGGCAAGGCCAACCGCGCGCCCAGGCTCAACACGGGCGCGCCGTCCCGCTCGATCCAGTGGGCCTCAAAACGTCCTGCCAGATCACCGTCCAGCCGTCGCCGCAGCTCCCCGTCCACGTCCGGCGGGGCAGCCCAGCGGACCGGCGGCGAGGTGGCGTCATCCTCGAAGATCAGCCAAGCCTGGTTCGGCGGGGTGCAACGGCACAAGACAATGACCACGCGGCTGTCGGCGCGGGCCTGCGAACAGCCAAAATCCGCGGGTGGCGGGGACAGCAGGTGCATCGCTTCTTTCAACTTGCAACTTGCCAAAATCGACCGTGGCGCAGCTCAGCTGTGACGCCTTGGGATTGCGCGGGTATATCAATGCCGCGAACGCGCGGCCAAAACTGGGCGCCTGCCGATATTGCCGGCGCCGACAGCCACTCCATCGAGGTTTGAGCGGAGACGTCCGAACAGCGCGACGGCGCACCAATTCGATCCGTTCGGGCGCCAAGATGAAGATTGTCGTCCAGGGCTGACCGAGCCGCCGCGGCGTCTGTCGACTGTCGTGAAATAGATCCTCACGAACCAGATCGCGCCACGCGATCTTCCCGGCAAGCCGGCCGTCCGACGATCCTCAAGCCGCCCAGCTCGGCGATCGCCGCGACGATGTGGTAGAACGAACTTGCCGGCGCGGGGCCGTCTGCGAATTGCCCCTCCGTTCCCAGGCGGTCTCTCCAGAGGCCCGGAATGGGCGTCGCAAAATAGGTCTCGAGCACCTCCGCCGCCCGGACTGACGCGTCCTGTTCACCCAGGATGTGCGCGGCCTTGACCCGTTCAGTCTGTGGCCACAGCCGCGCGGTGCGTTCGCGCGGCGAGAGGTCGTCCAGAAGGCTGTCGATCGCCGCGCCCGAGACCCGGTCGACTCCGGCGTCGCCCACCTCGAACAGCCGCCGGGCCCTGGCGGATGCATCCCGGCGATCATTCAGCCAAGCCCATTGCTGCAGCAGCCAGGCCCATTCGAACTGGTGCCCGGGCTCGACGATCCGGCCCAGATCACCGGGCGCGGGCCGCCATTGCTCGTCGAAGACTTCGCGCAGCGCGCCCGATTCAGCATCGATGAAGCGGCTGCAGCAGAGCTCGCCGATCTCGTCGGCCAGTTCTCGCCAACCGGCGTGGGCGCTCACGCCGCTCCAGGTGAGCGACGCCTCGAAGAGGTGCATCAGAGCGTTGGACTGGTATGGCCTATCGTCTCCCGCCTCGCGCAGGCCCCCCGACGGACAGTCATGGGCCTCGCGGACGCGGCCAAGCAACGCCTCGGCCTGCGCGGAGAGCCTCGCCCGGTCCTCCGGCAGCGCCTTGGCGGCAGAGGCCAGGGACAGAAGCACGAAGGCCTGATCATAGAGCATGGCCGAATCATCGGCGACGGCCCCGTTGTCGGTGACCAGGGTGCGGTAGAGGCCGTCGGGGCGGCGGTACCGCGTATCCAGGTAGTCGAGGCCGTGACCGATCGCCTGGCGCCAGGGCCCCCGCCAGCCGAGGGCGCCGGCGGTTGCATAGCTATAGACCTGCCGAGCCTGCACCCTGAGTCTGCGCCCTTCGTCAGCGGGCCGACCCTGCTGATCCAGCCCCTCGCGGAATCCGCCACGCTCGTGGTCGGCTCCCAGAGACCACCAGATCGGAAGGGCGCTGGTCATGAGCCAGTCCGTCAGCCGCCCGCTCACCGCCGCCAGGGGCCCTACCTCTCCCGCCACTGTGGCCGAGGCGGCCTTGAGCTTGTCGACCAACCCCTTCACCTCCTGGCTGGCATCGAGGGCGCAGACGAGGATGGCGTCCGGCTCGACCACCACGCCCACCCGGTCCAGTCCCACGAGGGTGACGAGCTGGCCTGTGGCGGAACGCACCAACGACCCGGTGCTCGCGTGCGCCATCGCCGCGCCCCGGAAGGCATTGCCCTGCTCGTCCTGAGCAGAGGCCTGATGGATCGCCTGCCAGGACCCGAGGTCCGACCAGGAGTAGCTGACCGGCACCACCGCGGCGTGGCGGGTCTTCTCCATCAGGGCGTAGTCGATGGAGATCTTGGGCGCGGTCCGGAATTGGTCGCCCAGGTCCAGGCCGTCGGACCTCTGCTCGCCGCCCACGTAGGCCGCGCGCACCCTCTCCATCAGCTCGGGCGCGAAGGTATCGAGTTCGCCCAGCAGCCGGTCGGCGCGGAAAACGAAGTTGCCGCTATTCCAGAGATAGCCGGCGTCGACATAGGCCTTGGCCGTCTCGGCCGGCGGCTTCTCCACGAAGCGCCGCACCCAGTGGGCGCCGGGCGCCAGATCCAGCGCCTCGGCCGGCTCGATATAGCCATAGCCGGTGGAGGGTTCGGTCGGCCTTATCCCGAAGGTCGCGATGGCGCCCCCCGCCGCAGCCGCCACAGCGATCTCGGCCGCGGCGCAGAAGGCGTCTGCGTCCGGGATATGGTGATCGGCGGCGACCACCACGGCCACGCCGTCGGCGGCCTGGCCCTGAATCCAGCAGCCGGCGGCCGCTATGGCGGGCGCCGAATCCCGACCCTCGGGCTCGATGATGATGAAGGCGGACCGGCCGATCGCGGCAAGCTGTTCGCGGATCAGCTCAAGGTGCGCGCGGCCCGCGACGATAACCGCATCGCGCGCCCCGCGCAGGCGCGACATGCGCAGCACGGTGTCCTGGAAGATCGAGAATTCGCCCAGCAGCGGCAGGAACTGCTTCGGCCGCGAGGGCCGCGACGCCGGCCAGAGCCGCGTGCCCGCCCCTCCGCACAGGATGACTGGAAACACAGGCAGTTCTACGCGCGGCAAAGGAGCCCCTCTCATCAACTGGAACAACTGATCCGCTGCCCCGGGCAAGTGTCAAGCCGGCCAAGAGGAGCGCCGGCGCATCGGCGCAGAGTTTCGCCGCATTGACCACATAGTTGAGTTCGATTAACCTTTGTTCTCAGTTTTTGTGCAGCTCTCGAAGGAGGGCGAATATTGCGACGATTAGCGGCAGGTCTTCAACTCGGCGCGCTGATCGGGTTTTGGCTGGTGGCGTGGTTGCCGCTGGCGTTCTACTGCCTCGCGGCGTCCGCGGTCAGCATCTTGCGCAGCCCGAGGCACGTTCTTTCCTGAAATCTCGGCGCCCGGCATCCGGGCCCGGCCTGGTTCTGCGGCAGTCCCGGCGGGACAGCGATCGGGGAACCGATGACGGTCGGGTCAGGCGGTGGCGATCATGGACATCTCAGCCGAAGCGAGGTCCGGGCGCCAGATGTGGTGCAGACGCCCTTCCGCATGCCTGCGCTGCGGAGAGATCACGAACTTGACGATATCGCCGAAGGCCGCCGGCGCCAGCGCCCACGGCTCGATGAGATAGCGCCGGCCGAGGCGGCGCGGGTCGCAGACCAGGCGATACAGCCACTCGATGCACAGGAGGCCCAGAAGGCGCGGCGCCGCAGGCTGGATCCCGGCCTCGTAGTCGAACGCCGCCCCCACCGACAGAAGGACGCCCGAGGTCAGCGCATGGAAGTTGCGGCCGATCCACCGCTCCTGCAGCGGCATGCCCATGCCGACCAGGACGACGTCGGGCCGGAAAGCGTTGATCTGTTCGACAACGGCCGCGTTTTCGGCCGAGCCGTCGGCCTGGTCGAAGTAGCCATGGTGGGTGGCGATCTCGATGCCCGGCCATTCGAGCTGCAGCCGGCGGGCCGCCTCGTCCGCTACGCCGGGCTCGGCTCCCAGGCAAAAGATCCGCCAGCCTTTGGCCGAGGCCATGGCCCAGAACTGATCGCGCCAGTCCAGATAGGTGCAGCGGTTCGCCGGTTTCGTCTCGAGGCCCATCAGACGGCCCCAGAGCACCATCGGCATGGAGTCGATCTCGATCAGGTTCGCCAGGTCGAAGAAGGCCGCCATCTCCGGGTCTTTCCGGGACAGGTACAGACTGTGCAGGTTCTGGTTGGCGACGACGCCCTTGCGGCCGGAAGCGGCGGCCTCGTCGATGAAGGCCAGCACGTCTTCGGTGGTGACGAGATCCGCGGCCGCTCCGAGGAGTTCGACGCGGCGGACGATTTCTTTCGCCTTTCCCATGACCTAAGTCCCAGCTTGGAACAGCCGTCTTGCTGTCGTCGCTCGCGCTGCAAGCGAAAAGCCAAGGCAGGAATTCAACCATTGCGTAACCACGTTATCCGGCGGCGACAGCGGAGCGGGGCATTTGATTGCGCGCCGGGCGGTGGCCGGCTAAGCGGCGGCCGATGATCCTCGGGTGGAGCGAGTTCGCCGCACGGTCGACGCCAGTCGACATCTGCATCGTCGGCGGCGGCGCCGCCGGACTGACTCTTGCCGCGTCGCTCTGTGGCTCCGGCCTCTCGGTGATCGTCCTGGAAGCCGGAGCCGCCCGTCAGACCAAGGCATCCCAAGCCTTCTACGAAGGGGATCTGGCCGACCCCGCGTCCCATCCCTGGCTGCACCACTTCCGCGTCAGGGCCATCGGCGGCTCGAGCCGGATATGGGGCGGCCGTTGCGTGCCGTTCGACCCGGTCGACTTCGAACGTCGCGATTGGGCCCCCGGTCCGGGGTGGCCCATCGGTTTCGCCGAGGTCGCGGAACATTACCCCGCCGCCCAGGCGGCCGCGGAGGCCGGGGCTTACGACTATGATCCGGCCACGACCCTGCCTGGGCGCCAGGCCGAGTTCGCGCCAGGCCTGGATGGCGAGATGATCGCCACGCGGCTCGAACGGTTCAGTCGCCCGACCGATTTCTGGCGCCGGTTCGGCGCGAAGCTCAGGTCGGATCCGCACGTCCATGTCGTCATGGAGGCCCCGGCCACGGCCATTCGCCTGAAGGCGGACGGCGGAGCGGTCGACCACATCGAGGTCCGCGGCCCCGGCGGGGAGCTGGCGCAGGTGACCGCCAGGACCTTCGTGATCGCCGCTGGAGGCCTCGAAACCGTCAGGCTGTTGCTCGCGTCGAACGACGTGACGTCATGCGGCGTCGGCGGCGGGTCCGGCCATCTTGGCCGCTACTACATGAGCCACCTGGCGGCGACGGCAGGCCAGATCGTCTTCGCCGATCCCTCTCGCGTGGCCTTCGACTACGAGCGGGACGATGAGGGGATCTATGTTCGGCGCAGGCTGGCCCTGACGGAGGCCGCCCAGAGACAAGCCAGGTGCCTGAACGTCGTCTTCCGGACGCATCTGCCGGACGCGGCCGACCCGTTGCACGGCGACCCGATCCTCTCGGCGATGTACCTGGTCAAGGACCTTGTCCTGTTCGAATACAGCCGCAAGATGCGACAAGCGCGTCCGACGCTGGGACAGAGGCTTTCCCATTTCGGGAATATCGTCCGCCACCCTTTGCGGCTCGGCGGCTTCTCCCGGAACTGGATCCTGCGCAGGGTCCTCTCCGACCGGAAGCTCCCCTCAGTGGTCCTCGGGTCGCGCACGGGCGCCTATCCCCTGGAGTTCCATGCCGAGCAGGCGTCCAATCCGGACAGCCGGCTGACCCTCGGCGCAGAGACGGACGCCTTCGGCATGCCGCGGCTGAAGGCGGACTGGCGGTTGACCCAGCTCGATACCGAAAGCCTCCAGCGCGCGTACGCCCTGCTCGCCGCCGAGCTCAAACGGACTGGCGTCGGGGAGCTCACGTACGACCCCGATGATGTCGCCGAGGCGGCGCGGCGGGAAGGCGCCTATGGCGGTCACCATATCGGCGCGGCCCGGATGTCGGCGCTTCCCGGCGAGGGCGTGGTGGACCGGGAGTGCCGCGTTCATGGCGTCGGGAATCTCTATCTCGCCAGCAGCGCGGTGTTTCCGACCTCGGGCCAGGCCAATCCGACCCTGACGATCCTCGCGCTGACTCTGCGGCTCGGCGCGCGCATCCGGCAGGAACTGAAGCGCTGATCGGCTGGATGTGGCGGCGTTCAGGCGCTGCGTGGGCGCGTCTGTAATCTGACCGGACAGCGCAGTGTAAGTCCCCCCTGGCAAGCTTGAATTGGGCGAGGAGGGAACATGCTGTTGCTGAGGCGTCTACTCGAAGTCGCTTGTGTTCTGGTGCTGGCGCGCGTCGCCGCCGCTTCGATCTGGGCCGGCCAAGTCATGGCCGTAAACGATCTGGACTCCGAAGTCCGATCCTGACGAGGCGATCTTCGTCCTTGGGTTCTGCAGGGACCGTCTATCCCGACCCGTCGGCGCTGATACGGATTAGTATTCGCGCAACCAACGATCTTCATCGCCTGTAATCCACATAACTTCAGGTTACTGCAAGTCGCCGCGGGATAAGACCGGCCCCAGTCACACCTGAGGCGACGATGCCCACGATTTCCAATATTCCTTACATCATCGAAAACGGCGGCAAGCCTTGGAGCTTCTCCCAGAGCGGAGACGTGTCTCGTTTCGAGGTCCACCCCGGCGACAAGTGGTCGGGCGACGCGGTCTACGCCAATCCCAAGGAACGGTCAGAGATATCGACCACCACCAAGTTCCAGTTCAACCAGGTCTACACGCTCGAATACAAGTTCATGATCGAGCCGGGCGCTCCCAACACATCCAACTGGATGTACATCGGGCAAATCCATGCGACCCCTGATGCGGCGGACGCCGCGCTCGGACCGCCGGTCGGCATCCAGCTGGTCGGCGACCGGCTGGAGATCACGGTAAGCTCTGACGCCAAGGCGACCCAGACGACCACTCCCCCTGTCCAGACCCTGTTCCTGGACAGCCAGAACATCACTCGCGGCCAATGGTACGACATCACCATGCAGGTGAAGTTCGATCCAAGCGGCGGCGGCATGCTGAACGTCTTCAAGGATGGCGTTCAGATCGTCAACTATACTGGACCGCTCGG
This sequence comes from uncultured Caulobacteraceae bacterium, assembly GCA_964614675.1. Lineage (GTDB taxonomy): Bacteria > Pseudomonadota > Alphaproteobacteria > Caulobacterales > Caulobacteraceae > JANWHQ01. Next base: position 21,151 of record CAZTMF010000001.1, read on the forward strand.
ATACAACGACGCCGTGGGACCCTATTGGAAAGAGGGCATCTATCGAGGCCCCTCTCCAAATCCGATCGCCGTAGACTACAAAGGCCTCGATATCGAAACCGGCCAGTTCAACAAGGCCGTGACAGCGACCAGCGGCCAGCCGCTTTCGGGGACCGCCGGGGCGGACCATCTCGGCGTCGCCGCGGCCCAGGGCGGAGCCACTGGAGGCGCCGGGTCGGTCGTGCAGGGGTTGGGCGGCGACGACGTGCTGGTTTCGGGGCCAGGCAACGACACCCTGGACGGCGGGGCGGGCAACGACACGGCGGTGTTCAGCCAAGCCTATGGCGCCTACGCGACCGCCTCCAGCGCGGCGGCGACGACGGTCAGCGGCCCGGACGGAACCGACACCCTGATTGGCGTCGAAATGCTCACCTTCGCCGACCGGCAGGTGATCGTCTCGACCGCTGGGCAGACCCTCACCGCCCGCGCTGGCGCCGACATCCTTGTCGGCGGCGCAGGAGCAGACACCTTCGTGGTCAAACCGGGCAACGACGTCATCGACGGCGGCGCCGGAAGCGACACGGTGATCTTCTCCGGGAACTCCTCGGCTTACACGATCGGCCTGAACAACGGCGCGCTGACGGTGCGCGGCCCGGACGGGACCGACACCCTGACCAATGTCGAGAGCCTGCGCTTCGCCGACAGCACCGTGCTGGCGTCCAGCATCACCTCCTCGACATTGGGGGGCCAGACGCCGAACGGCGCCGGCGCCCTGAATTCCGGTTCGGGCGGCGCCACGCTCACCGGGAACGCCGGCAATGACACGCTGAACGGCGGGGCCGGGAACGATACGCTGACCGGAAACGCCGGCAATGACGTGCTCAATGGCGGCGCAGGGATCGATACCGCCGTCTTCAGCAACACCTATGCCCACTACGCCATCACCACGGCCAGCAGCGGCGCGACCGCCATCAGCGGCCCCGACGGGAACGACACGCTGACCAACATCGAGATCCTCAGGTTCGCCGACCGGCAGATGGTGATCACCAGCGCCGGCGAAACCCTGACCGCCCGCGCGGGGGGCGACACCCTGGTCGGGGGGACCGGCGACGACACCCTGGTGATCGGTTCAGGCAACGACAAGATCTACGGCGGCGCGGGCTCCGATATCGTTCTCTTCTCGGGCGCATACTCGACCTATACCGTCAGTCAGAGCGCCGGCGTTGTGACGGTGAACGGCCCCGGCGGGACCACCGACACCCTGAACAATGTCGAGACCCTCCATTTCGCTGACCAGACCGTCAGCGTCGCCAGCCTCGCCTCTCCGGCGCCCGCCGGGCAGACCCTCACGGGCGGCGCGGGTGCGGATGTCCTGACTGGCGGCGCGGGCGCAGATATCCTCAAAGGCGGAGCTGGCCAGGACACCCTGACCGGAGGCGCCGGGAACGACGCCTTCGTGTTCGGCGCGTTGGCGGACACCGCCGTCGCCCACCCCGACACGATCACCGACTTCGTCTCGGGTCAGGACCGAATTGACGTCTCCGCCATCGACCCGCACTTCCATCTTGGATCCGCGGCCGGAGCCCACACCATCGTGGTGAACTACGACGCCGCACACGACCGCACCGTCGTCGACCTATATGTGACTGGCGGGTCCACGCCCGGGGCGGAGATCTGGCTCACGGGCGCCCATGCCCTGAACGCCAGCGACTTCCTTCTCTAAGCCGTCTCGCTCCACCGCGCTGTGGAGGGTAGTCGCGGCGGCGCGGACGCGGGCCGACGGCGCCCGAATTGCATGCGGCGGTCGAAACAGCGAGGCGCCGCTCCTCGACGCCTCCGGCCAAAAATGCTAATGACGCCCGTCAGATCGAGAGGCCGGTGATGAGTTGCATTTCTAGGGCGCGCCGCGCTCTGCCGGTGGTTTCCGCGATCGTCATGGCGGGCTGCTCCGCCGCCCAGGCGCAGACGAGTTCCTCGCCGAGTTACTATGGCTACGGGAACCGCCCCCAAGGCCAGTCCTCGTCCACCTGCTTCTCACCCTACGGGGGCGCCTGCACTGGCCAGGGCGCCGGTCAGCGTTACGCCGGCTATTCGGGCGCCTACGGCCGGCGTCTCGGCTCGGGTCCGTCCGGAACGCAGCCAAGTTCGGGCGGTTACAGCGGCTACGGCAGCAAATACTCCAGCTCGGGCGTGCTCGGCGGTTCGAACACCGCCCAGTACGACGACATTCTCCTGCAATCGGCGATCTCGCGACAACAGCAGCAGCAGTACGATCCTCCGCCCAGCCAGTACCAGGGGCTGACCTGGTACGGGAACTATGGAGGCTGCAAGGTGCGCTGGCGCTGGGACCCCGAATATCACAAGTACCTCAGGCGGGGCGGTTGCCGGTGACCTTCGTCAGGATCGCGGGCGCATCGCCGCGGTTTGGTCCGACTCCTGCATACCCTGTCGAGACGGCTGGAACCTGGGCCGGAGGTTGCGACCGCTTTGGCTGAGACGGACGGAAATCGGGCGCCGTCCACCTGACGAAATTAAATAGCGCAGACGACGGAACCGAACGGCTCTGGAATTGGGACATACGGGCGTATGGCGCGGGACATAGTCGCAAACAATCTGCGGGAGCGGGCGGCCTGGAAGTGGATCGCCATGGGCATCGTGCTCGTGGCGACCATCGGCTTCGACTTCGCTCTCGCGCGGGATTCCGAAACCGCCAACATCAACTGGCTCACGATCAGCAAGGCGACCCTCGCCTTGGGCCTCATCGTCTGGTGTCTCCTGCGCATCCAGCGGTGGTGGGCCTCGATCAATCGCTATTCCGCGCCCTGGCTTCTGCTGGTGTTCTGGCTGGTGGTCACCGCGGTCTATTCGATCTCCCCGGCGATCACCGCCGTCACCGCCCTGACCCTGCTCGCGATGCTGATGTTCCAGCTTTACGTCGTGCAGGAACTCGAGACCCCGCAGCTGGTCTGGACCATGCTGCTCAGCCTGAGCGGCTTTCTGGCGGTCTCGCTCGTCCTCTATTTCGTCGCGCCGGACCTCGCGCGAACGACCGCGTGGAACTTTGTCGAACAACAGACTCAGGACTCCGGACGGCTGCAAGGCCTGACTGGCGGCCCGAACAATCTGGGCAAGATGGCCGCCTTCAGCCTCGTTCTGCTGGGGGTTTTCTATCGCGATCTGCGCCAGGCGAACTACAACCGGATCATCCTGATCGGAATGGGCCTGCTGGCGGCGCTGGATCTCGTCCTGTCGGGGAGCCGCACCTCGATCCTCGCGCTCGTCATCGCGGGCGGCGTCGTCGCGATGATCCGCTTTCCCAAGCTGATCGCGCCGGTGCTGGTCGTCGGCGCCCTGGGCCTGCTCATACTCATCCCGAACTTCGCGGGTATCGCCACCAAGCTGTCTCGGTCGGGCAACCCGAACGAAATCATGACCGCCACGGGCCGGACTTATGTCTGGGCCATCGCGTGGCATTTCATCCAGCTCAAGCCGCTGCTGGGGTACGGCTACAGGACGACGATCTACCTGATGCCGACCTACGCAAAGTCGATCGGCATGTATTACGCTCCACCGACCCCGCACAACGCCATACTGACGCTCTGGTTCGACGCCGGCATTCCCGCAGTTCTGATGTTTATCTCCGCGGTCGGATCGACGATCTACTATTGCATTGCAAATAGATACTGGAAGATATTGACGATCTTCATGTACTGGTTCTGCACCACCTTTACAGAGCCGGGCGGCTTCAGCGGCGTGGCCGACAACGCCAGTCTGTCGCTGTTCTTGCCGATCGCCCTGCTCGCGGTGCAGCCTACGCTCAAGGTCGCCGAGGCCAGCCGGACACGTCGGCGGCGGCGGCGGGTCGTGTCCGACTCGGTTCGGGAGCTCGCCTAATCCGCGTCGCGTCCCCGATCGTTGCCCGGGGACTGCGGAGAAGAGGCGGAACCGGCGGCCCGACTACGCATCCAGGGGCGCAGGACATCTGAATTGCCCGCCTGGGATCCGACGTGCACGTCCCGATAGTGGACGGCGATGGGCGTGGTCGACGCCGGGCCATAGATGCCGAAGCGGAAATAGACCCCGTCAGGGTCATTGAAGCCCACCGGCCCATGATAATCGATGATCTTGGCCCCGTCGCGGTAGCCGATCACAGCGCCCTGCGCGGGATCTTCGTGGATGCGATAATTGAAATTGTACCATCGGCCGCGTTGGAAGCTCCGGTCCGTGAAGACGGTTTGTCCGCGATTGTCGTCGCCTCCCGCGGTCACCACCCGGAATACGTCCCGGGGGAGGAGCTGCTGCGAGAAGGGCTGGGCGCCCCGGCTGGCGTCCTGGCCGCCGCCGCCCCTGTGCATCTGGCCAAGGATCACATAGGGCGCGCCAAGCGGCGGACCGGGCTCCACCATCATCGAGAAGGACACGGTGAAGTCTCTGGCGCCATGACGGACCGGATCGTCGAGCTCGGTCCGCTCCTTTGTCTGGCCCTGCCAGGAATTGTTGTCGCTCACGTCTTTGGCCCAGCGGTCGCCTGGCCTGCGCTCGAAGCGAAACGAATTCGGACCCTCCACGCGCAGAGACCAGGGCTGACCCGCATTGATAGGTTCCCACGGCTTGCCGTCGATGGCGGGCGGCGGGCCGGATTGGGCGAGGTCCGCCGGACCATGGCTAGGCGGAACGTAGTGAGGCATGCTTCAACTCCCACTGACGATCGAGCCCAACCAATCGATCTTTACAGGAAGACGGCGGCTGTTGTGTAGCGCCGACCAGGCAAGACTGTGCGCAGAAACGCAGAGGTCAGCTCAAGGTTCACCCTGGCCCGCACGGACCATGGACCGGGCGAGACCTCTTTTGGAACGAACTCCACGAGGCGCGGTCAGTGCAAGCATCGCTCGTCTGCCGCCGAGTGGCGTCTGAGGCGGTCCGTCGCCCGGAAAGCGGGCCGGATCGGGCTTCTGGCGTCGCAGCTCGCCTTTTTCGCTGGAGATTGTGCAGCGCAGCGGGCTATTTCGCCGGCGGGCGGCGCGGCATAATCGTTGCAGACGCACTTAATCGATTGGCGAATGGTGGCTCGATGAGCGCGGCTAAGCGACTATTACGGCACGCTGTGAAGCGGCTGCTGCCGCCCGGCATGGGACTACGGATCAGAACCGCGCGGCACCTGAAGGTGGGGCCGGCTGAGCTGCGCCTCTTGCGGACCATGCGCGGCGACGGCGATTTCATAGACGTGGGCGCCAACGAGGGCTTCTGGGCCTATGTGGGTAGCCGCCGCTTCCGCCACGTGCATGCCTTCGAACCGGATCAGGCCCTGGCCGAGCACATCGCCAAGGCCCTGCCCTCGAACGTGGTCGTCCACCAGGTCGCGCTCTCCGACCATGAAGGACAGGCCGAGCTGCTCACCCCGGTCTTCAGCGGGGAGCGGGTGCACTCGCGGGCGTCGCTCGAGCCGACGGCGAACGATACGCCCACCCACACCACCCAGAAGGTCCCGCTCCGCACCCTCGACAGCTTCAACTTCACGGGCGTCTCGGCCCTGAAGATCGACGTGGAGGGCCATGAGGCGGCGACCCTCGCGGGCGCGCGCGAGACCATCAAGCGCGAACGGCCGGTGATGATCGTCGAGATCGAAGAGCGCCACCATCCGGGCACGTCCGAGAAGATCATCGCCGACGTCTGCGAACTCGGAATGAAGTGCTTCTATCTCCGGGGCGGAAAGCTGGTCCCGTTCACGCCGGGCGAGATCGAAACGCTCCAGGCCAAACCGCCGTCCGGCTTCGACTTCAGCGACGAGCGGTCGTACGTGAACAACTTCATCTTCATTCCCGAAGAGCAGGAACAGGCTGTGGTCAAGCAGCTGAACGGCGGGCTCAGCGCCTGAGCCGCATCGCCGGCGCGCCGCGGGAGCCCGCCGCGAAGCGCGATTGAGTTCGGAGGTCTTCGTGCGTCTGATTAGCCTGGAGCGCCTTCTCGACCGCATCCTGCGGTTCCGCGCACGGGCGATCGCGATCGGGGAGCAGCTCGTGCTCTCGGTCGCCAATTTCGTCATGGTCCTGGCGGCCGGCCGGCTGATGCATGGCGACGCCTTCGCCTCGCTTGGCGTCGCGCTCTCCGCGACAGTCGTGCTGCAGGGGGTGCACCGGACGGTCATCACCATTCCATTCGTGGTCGAGACGGCGCCCCAGGGCCGGCTGGAGCACGAGGGCCGCGCCTGGCTGCAGCTCAGCCTCTTCACCGCGACGGCGTTCGGCTTGGTGGGCGCCCTCATCGGCTTGATCTGCCTGGTGATCCATCAGCCGCTGTGGATGTCCGAGGCGCTGCTCGCCTCAGGTCCCTATACGATCGTGACCTGCATGTTCGAATTCACGCGCCGCTGGATGTTCCAGGAGCGAGCCTATCTGCGCATGCTGGTCATGAGCACCGTGATCTCGGCCATCCAGATCGCCTGCCTCTTCGTGCTGGCGAGCCTGAACGCCCTGACGCCGACCCTGTCGCTGGTGGCGATGTCGATCGCCACGGCCATCGGGGTCGTGGTCGTCTTCATTCCGCGCTGGGCGCGACTAGACCGGGTAAGCGGTCAGTTCAGGGCCATCGCCATACGCCAAGTGCACTTCGGCAAATGGTCCGCGCTCGGGACCCTAGCCTACAACGGCTACAACAACATGATCCCGATCCTGTTGGGCTTCTTTTCGGGAGCTCCCGTGGTCGCGGCGTTTTCCGCCTCCCGCCAGTTGATGCAGCCGGTGTTGATCCCGTTGATGGCGGTGAACAATGTGGACAAGCAGAGGTCCAGCCAGGAATTCGCAGCCGGCGGCCTACCCCGGCTGAAGGCCTCGCTGTTCCGCACCGGGCTTTTGCTTTTCAGCCTCTGCGCCATCTATGCCGTGGCCGCGGTCGTGCTGGGGCCGATGACGATGGATCTGATGTTCCGTGGCAAGTACCACGCGGGTCCCCTGGTGTTCGCGTTGTGGGGGCTCGTCTTCATCTTCACGGCCGTGGTCCAGCCGCTCGAGACGAGCATGTATGTGCTGCGCCAGGCGCATGCCACGTTCTATGCCAAGCTGATGGGAGGCGCTGTCGCGATCGCTGCCGTCGCGCTGCTGTCGGCGCGCTTCGGCGCAGGGGGCGCCGTGGCTGCGGCGGCCATAGGATGGGCCGTGACTTTCGTCGCCTCCTGGATCGCAGTCACCCGCCGTTGGGCGCGCATGGAGGCGGAAGCGCCGGAAGACACCCCGTCGGCCGAAGCGATGGCCGCCGATCAGACGGCCGGAACCGCTTCAGCACAGGTCTAGCCCAGCCAGGCCCCCAAATCGCGCCCGATCAAATCCTGCTGTCTCAGGAT
>CAZTMF010000002.1:0-28254 GCA_964614675.1 uncultured Caulobacteraceae bacterium
GCGGCCTGGGCCGTGCCGGGCGCGTAGAAGCCGCCGCGGGCCGAGGCGACGATCACCGTCTTGCCGCCGGCCAGGCCCTGGGCGCCCTCGGGCGTGTAGCGGAAGGTCTGGCCGGCCACGAGGATCCTGTCGAACCAGGCCTTGAGCTGGCTCGGGATGCCGAGATTGTACATCGGAGCGCCGATCACCACGACGTCGGCGTCCAGGAACTCGCGCAGGATCGCCGCGCCGGCGTCCTTTCCGAGCGCGCCGACATTGCCGCTGTCCAGGTGGGGGACTGGGTCGGCGTCCAGGTCGCGGCGGACGAACTCGAGGCCCGGATTGTCGCGCACGAGCGCCTCGACGATGGCCGAGGACAGCTGGCGGCTGACGGAACCTTCGCCGGTGATGCCGGCGTCGACGTGAAGAAGCTTCATGACTGCAACCCTCTATGCGGCGGTCGTCCGCCGTTGAGATGGACATATCTACGCAACGATGATGTGATTAGTCGGCCGATCAAGGACTCAGTGTTGCGATTTAGGAACGACGGAGGCGCCGATGCACGATCTGAACGACCTCGGCTTCTTCGCGGCGGTGGTGTCCAACGGCGGCTTCTCGGCGGCTTCGCGGGCGCTCGGCCTGCCCAAGTCGCGCATCAGCCGGCGGGTGGCGGCGCTGGAGGCCCAGCTCGGCGTGCGCCTGATCGAGCGCTCGACGCGGCGGTTCAAGGTCACCGAGGTCGGCCAGGACGTCTATCGCCATGCCCGCGCCGCGCTGACCGAGGCCGAGGCGATCGAGGAGGTCGTGGCGCGCCGCAAGGCCGAGCCCCAGGGTCTTGTGCGGGTCAGCTGCCCGCTGGACGCCGACCGGCTGATCGGCGCGGCCCTGCCGGAATTCCTGGCCCGCCATCCCAAGCTCAGGCTGCAGGTGATCGTCTCCAACCGCCGGGTCGACCTGATCGAAGAGGGCGTCGACGTGGCCATCCGGGTGCGAGAACGGCTCGACACCGACGCGGACCTTCAGGTCAGGATCGTCTCGCGCTCGGCCAGCCTGCTGACGGCGAGCCCGGAGTTCCTCGGCGGGATGGGATCGCCCGGGACGCCCCAGCAGATCCCGTCCTTCCCGACCCTCAGCCACACCGACCGGCCGGGCCTGGACCGCTGGTCGCTGGTCAATGCCGCGGACGAGGAGATCGAGGTGACGCACGAGCCCAAGCTTTCGGCCAGCACCTTTCCGATCCTGCGGGCGGCGGCCATCGACGGGCTCGGGATCGCCAACCTGCCGGAATACGTCTGCCGCGACGCCCTTGCGGCGGGGCGGCTGGTGCGCGTGCTGCCCGAATGGTCGGCTCGCCAGGGGATCATGCACCTGGTCTTCACGTCGCGCCGTGGACTCTTGCCCGGCGTGCGTGCGGTGATCGACTTCCTGGCGGAGGAGCTCAGCCCGCGCTCTCCCGCGTGGGAGCTGGCGGGCTGAGAAGGATCAGCGGGACGCCGACGCGCCCGGAGGGTCGGCGTACAGGCTGTGCGGCTCCAGGTCCGCGGCGGCCAGCCACATGGTGAAAAGCACCGCCGCCAGCGTGACCGCCACTGTGGGCACGGCGCGGATAGGGATAGCTGGGTGGTTGGTCATTTTGACACCGACGCCTTTCTTTGGCGGTCAACCAGGGCCTCCAGAGTCTTGGAGCGCCAGAGCAGATCTTCCGCGAATATCCTTGAGAACTCGTGCATGCCGGGGGTGTAGATTTCGCCGCCCTCCACGACGCCTTGCGAAAGCTCGCGCGCGGTCTCGATCGCCGCCTTCAATGCCTCGAGATGCTCGAGCGATGCGGCCCGGGCTTCGAGCAGCAGCATGCGCGCCCGTTCGCCCGGCTGCGCCGGCGGCACGAGGCTCAGCTTCCGCTCGGGCCGGGCGGCCGGACGCGGGCCGGTTGCGGGGGTTTCGACTTGGAGCGCTTTCATGCTCGCGCCTTCCGGACTCGTTCAATCAGACGAGACCTAGGTAGGCGCCGCGGCCCCTGGCTTCAGCGGGGCCGTCTGGAACGCATCGTTCCGCTGGGTGAACAATAGGCCGGCCAGGCCCGGGCTATCCCACGAAGTCCTGGACGAACCTGCGCCCCTCCAGAGCGGCCTGATCGTCGTATTGGCCCTTGCTCGAACGCTTCGGCAGCTTGGCCTCCTCGCGCTTGATCCGCTCGTAGGGGATCAGCGACAGGATGTGCTCGATCCCGTTCAGCCGGGCGCGCTTCTTGTCGTCGGACCTGAGGACGTACCAGGGCGCGTGCTCGGTGTCGGTGGCCGCCAGCATCATGTCCCGCGCCCGGGAGTAGTCGTACCAGCGCGAGTAGGACTCCAGGTCCATAGGGCTCAGCTTCCACTGGCGGAGCGGGTCGCGGACGCGGGCCTTGAACCGCCGGTCCTGCTCCTGCTTGCCCACCTCGAGCCAGATCTTGAGCAGGATGATCCCGGAATCGGCGATCCAGCGTTCCGCGCGGGGGCAGGCCTCCAGGAAGCGGCGATGCTCCTCGGGCTTGCAGAAGCCCATGACGTATTCGACGCCGGCGCGGTTGTACCAGCTGCGGTCGAAGATCACGATCTCGCCGCCGGCCGGGAAGCGCTCGATGTAGCGCTGCAAGAACAGCTGGGTCTTCTCCCGCTCGGTGGGCGCGGGCAGGGCGACGACACGGAACACGCGTGGGCTCACCCGCTCGGTGATCGCCTTGATGATCCCGCCCTTGCCCGCCGCGTCGCGCCCCTCGAAGAGGATGATGACGCGGGCGCCGGTGGTCTTCACCCAATCCTGCAGATAGCAGAGCTCGACCTGCAGCTTCTTGAGGCGCTTGGCGTAGGCCTTCTCACTCAGCTTCGCCGGCGGCGCCTCGGCCTCGGCCGCCTGTATCTTCTCCGGCTTCACCTTCTCCGGCTTCACCTTCACCGGTTTCACCTTGGCCAACTGCAGCTTCCTCTGCCGCTTGGCCTGGGCCTTGCCGTTCAGCTTCTCGGTCGGGGGATTGACGTGTTCGGCTTTGGCCATGGCGTGCTCCTTCATCCGGGTTGCGACCACTGTTCGGGCGCGAGCTTCCAACCGCCGCCGAGCGCCTTGTAGAGGCTGACGACAGCCAGGAGCTGGTCCCGCTGGGTCTGGGCGAGGGCGTCCTGGGCGGGGAACAGCTGCTGTTCGGCCTACAGCACCTCGAGGTAGCTCGAGCGGCCGGAGTCGTAGCGCAACAGGGCCAGTTCCACCGACCGCTGCAGCGCCCGGATCTGGACTTCCTCGTGCTGACGCTGGGCCACCAGGTTCTGCTGGGCGACCAGGGCGTCCGAGGTTTCCCGGAAGGCGCCCAGCACGGTCTTCTTGTATTGCGCGACCGTCTCGTCCCAGAAGGCCTGCCGCTCGTGGTAGGCGGCCTTCAGCTGGCCGCCGTCGAAGATCGGGCCGGCGGCGTTGCCGACGATGCCGGCGATGGTGAAGGCGTTGAACGAGCCGGCGAAACCCGCGCCCTGTCCGCCGAACAGGGCCGACAGGCCCACCCTCGGATAGAAGTTGGCGACCGCGACGCCGATCTCGGCGTTGGCCTGGATCATCGACTGCTCGGCCTGGAGGATGTCGGGCCGCCGGCGCATGACATCGGTGGTCAGGCCCACCGGGGTCTGCGGCGTCGCCTGTTCGGTCAGAAGCCTGCCGCGGGGGATGTCGTGCGGATAGTCTCCAGCGAGGATGCTGATCGCGTTTTCCAGCTGGCCGATCTGCTGCTTCAGGGACGCGGTGGCGGCGTTGCTGGCGTCGTATGCCGCCTGGGTCCGCTGGACCGGCAGCTCGTTGTCCCGGCCCGCGCGAAAGCGGTCGGTGAACAGGTCGAGGGTGCGCTTGTAGATGCGCGTGGACTCCTCGGCGATCGCCAGCTCGCGGTCGAGCTCGATCAGGCGGAAGTAGTCGGCGGCCAGGTCGCTGACCAGGGTCAGGATCACGCCCCGGCGGACGTCCTCTTGGGCCAGGACATTGGCTTCGGCGGCCTCGGTGGCGTGCTGGATCCGATGCCAGAAATCGAACTCCCAGGCGGCGCTGAACAGGCCGGCTATGGTCCCGTAGGTGATGGTGCTGTCGCCGCCGTTCGGCTGGGGCGCGAAGATCTTCTGACCGCCGCCCGTCACCTGGTAGTTGACCTGCGGCAGGGCTTCCGACTTCACCTGGAGCACCTGCTGGCGCGCCTGCTCGATGCGCGAGACGGCGATCTTCAGGTCGTAGTTATTGGCCAGGGCGTGGACCTCGAGGTCCTGCAGCGCCTTGTCTTCGAACACGCTCCACCACGGCAGGTCGGCCAGGGAATTGGCGTCCGAGGGCTCGATCTGGGCCCGGAACTGCGCCGGGACCGGCGTGTCCGGTCTCTTATAGGCGGGGCCCGTCGCACAGCCGACCAGGAGGGCGGCCGTGAGCGCCGCCAGGGGCAGGGATGGCTTCGGGTATCGCCAAGGGTTCGCCTTCACCGCATGACCCTTTCACTGCACCGCCGCGAGCATCTTGCGGAACCTCGACAGCGTGAAAACGGCGTAGGCCGAGCCGATCAGGAACATCTTGAGAAGCTGCGGCCAGACCATCGCCGGGGTGGCGTCCCTGAACAGCACCGCCTGCGAGAAGCTGACGAAGTGCGTGGAGGGAACGAATTGCATGACCTTCTGGAGCGCGACGGGCATGCTCTCGAGCGGCGTCTGGCCGCCCGACAGAAGGCTCATGGAGATGAACACGGGGAAGGCCAGAAGCCCGAACTGCGGCATCGAGCGGACCACCGTGGCCAGCATGATCCCGAGGGCCGTGACCGAGAACAGATAGACCCCCATCCCTGCGGCGAAGAGGGGGATCGAACCGGCGATCGGAACGCCGACCGCGCCCTTGACGATCACGAACAGCGACAGCATCGCCGCCAGGAGCACCACCAGCCCGTTCGCCCAGACCTTCGCGAACATCAGCTCGAACGGCTTCAGCGGCATGACCAGCAGGTGCTCGATGTTGCCGTGCTCCCGTTCGCGCAGCACTGCCGCCCCGGTCAGGAAGATCGCCAGCACCGAGATGTTGTTGATCACCTGGTTGATGGCGACGAACCAGCTCTGCTGCATGTTCGGATTGAAGCGGGCGCGGACGTTCAGCTGGCTCAGCGGCTGGCTTTGGGGCGTTCCGGCGCCCGGCCAGAAGGGCTGCACGGCGCCGTCGACGATCTGCTGGATGTAGCTCGGCCCGCGCCCGGCCTGGCTCATGGCGGTGGCGTCAGTGACGATCTGGACGGTCGGCTGAAGGTTCTTGGCCAGGTCCTGCTGGAACTGGGGGGGGACATCGACGACGAAGGTGTACTTGCCCGCGTCCATGTCGCGGTTGATGTCGCGGAACGAGATGATCGACGCCGGCAGGAACAGGGGCGGCAGCATGGCTTCGCGGATGATCCGCGAGATCTCTGAATCGTCCTCGTCCACGATCGCGATGGAGGCGTTCACCACATCCATCACCGCGCTCTTGGCGGGCGTATAGACCGAGAAGGTGAAGCTGTAGGCGACCAGGATCAGCAGGACCGGGTCCCGCCAGAGGCTGAGCAGCTCCTTGATCCCCAGGTGGAAGATGTGAAGGAGGCGCTCCAACTAGGCCTCCTGCTTCTTGAGCAAGGCGACCGAGAGGCTGAAGTAGATCGCCGCTATGCCGGCGAGGGCCGCGATGTCCGGCCAGAGGGCGCGCAGGCCCAGGGCCTTGGTGAAGGCGCCGACGCTGACCGCCTGGAAATAGGTGCTCGGGAAGATCTTGGCGGCGATCGCCGCGCCTCCGGTCAGCGAGGAGACCGGCACGAACATGCCGGAGAACTGCACGGCCGGCAGGATGGCGATGATGGCGGCGGCGAAGATCGCCGCCGTCTGGGTCGTGGCGAACACCGACAACAGGAGCCCGAAGCCCGTGCTGGCCAGGACGTAGAGCACCCCGCCCAGGACCAGCGTCAGGAAGCTGCCCTTGATCGGGACGTGGAAGAGGAAGACCGCCAGCGCGACCAGGGTCGCGAACTGGATCAGCGACACCGTGGCGTAGGGCAGCTGCTTGCCGAGCAGGAACTCGGCCTTGGTGGCCGGCGCCGCATAGAAGTTGGCGATCGATCCCAGCTCCTTCTCGCGCACGACGCTGAGCGCGGTGAGCATGCTGGGGATCAGCATCAGGAGGAGCATGATATCGCCCGGGACCAGGGCGAAGACGCTCTGGAAGGACTGGTTGTAGAGCGCGCGGGTCTCGAAGCTCACCGGCTGGGTCCGTGGCGGCAACCCCTTGTCCTGCCTCAGCTGCTGGTCGTAGCGGTCGTGCGTCGCCTGGACATAGCCGCGGGTGGTCTCGGCCCGGAACGGCACTGCCGCGTCCAGGTAGGCGGCGACCTGGGGCTGGCGACCGCGCTCCAGGTCGGCCTGGAACCCGGACGGGATCTCGATCGCGAACCTCAGCTCGCCGTTACGGAGCCGCCGATCGAGTTCGGCATAGCTCGTGATCGGCTTCCGCTCGTCGTAGTAGATCGACCCTCGATAGCTGTCGGCGTAGAGGCGGCTCGCCTGGCTCTGGTCGAAATCCAGGACGCCGAACGTCAGATGCTCGACGTCGAGCGAGATGCCGTAGCCGAAGACGACCATCAGCAGGATTGGACCCAGCACGGCGAAGGCCAGGCGCACGGAGTCGTGGCTGAGTTCGATCGCTTCGCGCCGTGCGAAGGCCCAGACGCGCGACAGGGTGAATCCCTTGGGCGCCACTGCCGGAGCCGCCTGAGGCGCGGCGGCCGCGACCTGTTGCTGCGCCGCGGACTGCCCGGCCTTCTGGTCAGACTTGGCCGCGGCGTCTTCCAGATAGCCGATGAAGGCCTCCTCCAGGCTCGCCGCCTTGCGTTCGGCGACGAGCTCGGCCGGCGGCCCCTGCGCCAGCACCCGGCCCTGGTGCATCATCGACATCCGGTCGCAGCGGGCCGCCTCGTTCATGAAGTGCGTCGAGAGGAAGATCGTCACGCCCTTCTCGCGGGACAGGCCGATCAGCAGCTCCCAGAAGCCGTCGCGGGCGACCGGGTCGACGCCCGAGGTCGGCTCGTCGAGGATCAGCACGTCGGGCTCGTGCAGCACCGCGACGGCCAGAGAGAGGCGCTGGCGGATGCCGAGCGGCAGGCTTTCGCAGAGGGTGTCGGCCACAGATTCCAGGTTGAAGTCGGTGAGCAGCTCCTGGACCCGGCGCTTGCCGTCCTCGGGGGACAGGTCGAACAGCCGCGCGTGCAGCACCATGTTCTGGCGGACGGTCAGCTCGGTGTAGAGCGAGAAGGCCTGGGTCATGAAGCCGACCCGTCGCCGCGATTCCACGTCGCCGCCCTTGACCGCCTGCCCGAACAGCAGGGCCGTGCCGTCCGTCGGAGGGAGCAGCCCGGTCAGCATCTTCATGGTGGTGGTCTTGCCGCAGCCGTTCGAGCCCAGGAATCCGAAGATCTCCCCGCGCTCGATGCGGAAGTCGACGTGGTCGACCGCGGTGAAGCTGCCGAACTGCTGCGTCAGCCCGTGGGCTTCCATGGCCGGCGGACCGCCCTTCGGCTCGTAGGGCGTGATCACCGGTTCCTTGTGGCCGCGCCGGGCCTCCTCGGGCAGCAGCCGGATGAAGGCCTTCTCCAGCGTGTCCTGCCCGGTGCGCTCCCGGATCTCCTGGGGCGTGCCGGTGTCCAGCACCTTGCCGGCGTTCATGACGACGGTCCAATCGAACCCTTCGGCCTCGTCCATGTAAGCGGTGGCGACGAGCACGCTCATCTGGGGCCGGCGCTCGCGGATGCGGTCGATCAGCTCCCAGAACTGCCGCCGCGCCAGAGGGTCGACCCCGGTGGTCGGTTCGTCGAGGATCAGCAGGTCCGGATCGTGGATCAGCGAGCAGCAGAGGCCGAGCTTCTGCTTCATGCCGCCTGACAGCTTGCCCGCGGGCCGGGTGCGGAAGGGGGTCAGATCGGTGCTCTGCAGCAGATCGTCGATCCGCCATTCGCGCTCCTCGCGCGACTGGCCGAACAGGCGGCCGAAGAAGTCCACGTTCTCGACGATCGACAGGGTCGGATAGAGGTTCTTGCCGAGCCCCTGCGGGAGATAGGCGATCCGACCGGACGCCGACTTGCGGAAGCGGGCGTCGGCGATGTCGCCGTCCAGCACCTGGACCTTGCCCGCCTGGAGCTTGCGCACCCCGGCCAGGATGGCCAGGAGGGTGGACTTGCCGACGCCGTCCGGACCGATCAGGCCGATCATCTTGCGGGAGGGGATGTCGAGCGTGACATCGTCCAGCGCGATCGCCTTGCCGTACTTCTGGCTGACGCCGCTGAGCCTCGCGACCCAGGGGTCTTGCGCGGCTTGGGTCACCCCGCGCCTCCGGCGGAGCCGGTCGCCTTCCAGAGGTCCTTGGGCACGGCGCGCTTGATCTCAAGCTTCGCGGGCCACGGCGCGTTGACGAAGCGGACATAGCCCATCCCGGGCAGGCCCACTTTCACCAGGGGTTCGAACTGCCTGAGCCGGTCGGGCGGGATCTGGAGCTTCACGCGGAAGGTGAGGTTGTGGCGCTCCTCGGCGGTCTCGACCGTCTTGGGCGTGAACTGGGCCATCGGCGAGACGAAGGAGACGAAGGTCCGGACCGGATACTCGGGCGCGGCGTCCAGCACGATGCGCGCCTCCGATCCCAGCGGCACCTTCCCGGTGACCGCCTCGGGCAGGTAGACGTACATGTAGACGTCGCTGAGATCGTTCAGGGTGTAGACGCGCCCGCCGGCTGCGAGCACTTCGCCGGGCTCCGACAGGCGGGTCTCGACCCGGGCCCGGATCGGCGACACCAGCACCGCGTCCTGGATCTCGGAGCGCAGCCGATCGGCCTCGGCCTTGGCCGCGTCGATGGTCGAGGCGACCTGCACCACCTGGGCCTGGGCCCCGGCCACCTCGGCCTTCGAGGCCAGCATCTTGGCGTTGTCGATCTCGGCTTCCTGGCCGCTCACCGCGCCGCGGGTGACCAGGTCCTTCGAGCGCAGGTACTGCTTGTTGGCATAGTCGTAGCTCGCCACTTTGACCTGGACCTCGGTCAGGGCGACCTTGCGGTTCTCCTCGGCCTCCTGGACCTTGGCCTCCGCCGCGCGCAGTTGGGCCTCGAGCGCCTCGGTGTCCATCCGTGCGACGACCTGGCCGGCCTCGACCGTGTCGCCTTCGTTGAACAGAACATCCTTGATGCGGCCGGGGTACTTGGTCGAGACGAACAGCTGTTTCGCCTCGAGCCGGCCGTTTCCACCGGCGAAACCCTCTGGAAGGGCGGGCTTCTTCAGGAGAAACCAGGCCGCCCCACCGCCAATCACTACTACGGCTGCTGCAAGAAGCAGGATCGATTTCTTGGCCATCTGAAAAGTACACTTTCCGTCAGCTGGCTCAGCTTAGCGGTGGATCGGGCTGGAAATATCAGGCGAACACCGGGGTGCGCCGGGGGTGCAGCCCCTTGCGCGGGCTTACGATCCGCCCAGTTCAGCTTGGAAGGCGGCCGGACAGGCGCAGCCAGAGCGCAATGACGCCGGCGCACGTCAGGGCCAGGGCGATAACCGCCTCGGGCAGGGTGAACAGCTTCAGTCGGCGCTCCCGCCGCGCCAGCAGGTAGACCAGGGTCGCCGGCGCGAACAGCATGGTGGTGAGCAGAAGTTCGCTCAGCCTCGCGGCGTAGCAGAGCCAGAGTCCGTAGATCGTCGCGACGGCCCCCACCAGGAAGTCCCGCCCACGGCCGATCCGCGAGGCGCCGTAGGTCTCGCCCGTCAGCGCCAGCTTCAGGGCGTAGGCGCCGGAGAACACATAGGCTGGCAGGATCGCTACCGAAGCGATGGTGTAGAGGAACTGGTAGCTGGAGCTCCGCACCAGGGCGAGGATCAGGAACAGCTGGATCAAGGCGTTGCTGATCCATAGCGAATTGGCGGGCGATCCCGCGGCGTTCTCCACCGCGAACCACCGCGGGAAGCTGCCGTCCTTGGCGGCGGCGTAGGGCACCTCGGCGGCGAGCAGCATCCAGGAGAGGAAGGCGCCGCCGACGCTGATCACCAGGCCGGCGCTGACCACCGCCGCGCCCCACTTGCCCGCCAGGCTCTCCAGCACGCCGGCCATGGAGGGCACGGGCAATCCGGCAAGCTCCTTCTGGGTCAGGATCCCGGTGGAGACCAGCGAGACCAGGACATAGATGGTCAGGGCGCCCAGGAAGCCCAGGACCGTGGCCGTCCCGACGTCCGACCTCTTGGCGGCGTGGGCGCTGTAGACCGAGGCGCCCTCGATCCCGACGAATACCCAGAGGGTGACGATCATCGTCGACTTCACCTGGCGGGCGATGTCCCAGACGCCGGCCGGGCGGCCCGCCGGCGCGCCCCAGAAGTTCAGCACGAACTTGTCGTGGTTGAATGCGACCAGGGCGATCAGGATGAAGGCGATCACGGGCGTGAGCTTGGCGGCCGTGGTGACCATGTTCACGAAAGCGGCCTGGCGGACGCCCTTCAGCACCAGGGCGTGCACGAGCCAGAGGCCGATGGAGGCCCCGATCACGGAGGGCAGGTTGTTGCCCTTGCCGAACACGGGAAAGAAGAAGGCCAGCGTCCCGAAGATGACGACGGCGTTCGATACATTGCCGATCCAGCCACTGAGCCAGTAGCCCCAGGCCGCCTGGAAGCCGACGTAGGGCCCGAAGCCGGCCCGCGCATAGGCATAGGGGCCGCTGTTCAGGTCCGGCTTGCGCAGCGCCAGCCCCTGGTAGACCAGGGCCAGCATCAGCATGCCCACCCCGGTGATCGCCCAGCCGATGATGATCGCGCCGGGCGCCGCATGGGCCGCCATGTCCCCGGGCAGGTTGAACACCCCGCCGCCGATCGTCGAGCCGACGACCAGGCCCACCAGAGGGCCCAACGAAAGCTTTCGCGCCTGCGCCGGCGCCGGGGCGGGCGGCGCGAGGGCGCCCGCCTGGTCGTGCGTCACCGAGGTCATGGCGGCCATGCTCCGCTGCGCGCTCTAAATGGCGCCGCGGCCATGCTCTGCCGACGAACGGCCAAGCTAAATCGGGGGAGACCCGCAGGGCCTGCCTTGGCCGCCACGGATGGGGCATTGGCCCCAGGGCCTTCTCAGGTGAAGGCCGGATGGGGCGAATCAGCCTCCGCCGCGAGCCTCACCCCGACGCGCGATCGAAGGCGCTGGTTCAAGGGGTTCTAGTCATGACTCGCCATTGGCGGCGCATCAGGCCGCAGCTGCTCTCGGCTGTCTTCCTGTCCGGACTGGGCGCATTCGGCGCGGCCCACGCGGAAGGGCCGAGCTTCGAGCTCTTCGGCGCGGCGGAGGGCGACTACACCCAGGACTTCAACCGGATGGATCCCGCCTGGAAAGATGTCATGAGGCCCTCGAAGATCCCGACCATCCCGGGTCTCTTCGGCAGCGACGGCCAGAGCATCGTCAGCGTCAGGCAGAGCAAGTTCGGAGCGAAACTCTCGCAGGACGTCGCCGGCAAGCCGTTCACGGTGAGGTTCGACTTCGACCTCGTCGGCTCCGGGTCCAACGCGGGCGAGACCACCTTCCACATCCAGCATTTCTACGGAACCTGGGGGCCGATCCTCGCCGGCCGGGACGACTCCAACTGGATGGACATCGGGATCTTCCCCAACACCATCGAGTTCTGGGGTCCGCCGGGCATGGTCTTCCTGCGCAACCCGCAGATCAGATACACCTACAAGTGGGATTCCAGCGAGCTCGCCCTCGCGATCGAGCAACCGAGCAACGACGTCGACCCCGGCAATATCCGCATCATCGATCCCGCCCTGGGCGCCAGCCTCCAGGGGGACCAGAAGATCCCCGACTTCACCGCCCACTATCGCTACGAAGGAAGCTGGGGCCACTTCCAGCTGGCCGGCATCCTCCGCCGGGTCGGCTTCGACACCGTAGGCACGACCAACAACGAACCCAAGGGCTCAAAGCTCGGTTGGGGCGTCAACGGGACGGCCAACTTCAAGACCTGGAACAAGGACGTCCTGCACCTCGGCGTGGTCTATGGCGAGGGCATCGCCAGCTATATGAACGACGGCGGAACCGACCTGGCCCCGGTCGCCCAGATCCTGCCGACCCAGCCCATCTTCCCGGCGCCCCCGCCCGTGCTGGAAGCCGGCGTCGTTCCCCTGCTGGGCGTCCTCGCCTATTACGATCACTATTGGAACGACAAGTGGAGCACCTCGGTCGGCTACAGCATGACACGGGTGGACAACACCAACTTCCAGGAACCCAGCGCTTTCAAAAGCGGTCAGTACGCCTCGGGCAATCTGCTGTTCACGCCCGACTCCCACCTCTTGATGGGCGCGGAGTTCATCTGGGGTCAGCGGGAGGACAAGAGCGGCGCGACGGGGCACGACATGCGCGTGCAGTTCACCGTCAAGTACAGCTTCACCAGCAAGGACTTCTTCAAGTAGCCCATTCGGCGCCTGACGCGTTGGCGTCGACGGTGGTGCCGGCCTCGCCGCGGAGGATGGCGGAAAGGTCGGCCAGGGCTCCGATCGCGGCGCGCCTGCCGGTCTTCTCGGCGAAACGGCAGGCCGCCATCACCTTCGGTCCCATGGACCCCGCCGCGAAGTCGTAGGCGCCCATGGCCTCCGGACCGATCCGGCGCAGGGCCTTGGCCCCCGGCTTGCCCCAGTCGGGGTAAACCCCGTCGACGTCGGTCGCCATGATGTAGAGGTCGGCGTCGACCTGCCGGGCCAGCAGCTCCGAGCACAGGTCCTTGTCGATCACCGCCTCGACGCCGGTCAGCTTGCGGCCGGGCTGATAGACGCAAGGGATGCCGCCGCCGCCGGCGGCGATGACAATCACGCCCCGCTCGAGCAGCCATTTGATCGGCCGGATCTCGAAGATCTGCTTCGGCTCGGGCGAGGCCACCACCCGGCGCCACTTCGCGCCGTCCGGCTTGAGGACCCAACCCTTCTCGGCCTGCAGCCGCTGCGCCTCGACCACGTCATAGACCGGTCCGATGAACTTGGTCGGATTGGCGAAGCCGGGATCCTCGCCGTCCACCTCGACCATGGTGAGGATGGTCGCGAACGGGGCCTCGAGCGGCAGCAGGTTCCCCAGCTCCTGTTCGATCATGTAGCCGATCATCCCCTCGGTCTCGGCGCCCAGCACGTCGAGCGGATAGGCCTCGTCGGACTTGTAGGCCGCAGCCTGCAGGGCCAGGAGCCCGACCTGGGGGCCATTGCCGTGGGTGATGACCAGCTCGTGGTCCGGATAGAGGCGCGAGAGGGCCACCGCGGCGGTCCGGACATTGGTCCGCTGGGCCTCGGCCGTCATCGGCTCCCCGCGCCGTAGCAGGGCGTTGCCGCCCAGGGCGACCACGATGCGCACCGGATCAATCCCCGAGGGTGGCGACGAGGATCGCCTTGATGGAGTGGAGCCGGTTCTCGGCCTGCTCGAAGGCGATGTTGAGGTCGGACTCGAACACCTCCTCGGTGACCTCCATGCAGGTGATCCCGAACTGCTCGTGGATGTCGCGGCCGGTCTTGGTCTCGAGGTTATGGTAGGCCGGCAGGCAGTGCATGAACTTGGTGTGCGCATTCCCCGTGGAGCGCATCAGGGCCAGGTTCACCTGGTAGGGCGTCAGCAACTTGATCCGCTCGCCCCACACCTCCTTGGCCTCGCCCATCGAGACCCAGACGTCAGTGTGGACGAAGTCGACGCCGTCGACCGCCTGCTTCGGGTCGTCCGTGATGGTCAGCCGGGCCCCGGACTTGGCCTGCAGATCCTTGGCGATCTTGACGTAGTCGTCGGCCGGCCAGAGCTCGCGCGGGCCGCAGATACGCACGTCCATGCCGACCAGGCAGCCGACGATCATCAGGGAATGGCCCATGTTCGAGCGGGTGTCGCCGAGATAGGCGTATTTGATCTCGTGCAGCGGCCGGTCGCTGAATTCCCGCATGGTCATCACGTCGGCGACCATCTGGGTGGGATGGTATTCGTCGGTCAGGCCGTTGAAGACGGGCACGCCGGCGTAGTCGGCCAGCTCCTGAACGGCGGTCTGGGCGTAGCCGCGGAATTCCAGGGCGTCGAACATGCGGCCGAGCACCCGGGCGGTGTCCTTGACCGACTCCTTGTGGCCCATCTGGGAGCCCGAGGGGTCGAGGTAGGTGACGTGCGCGCCCTGGTCGTGGCAGGCGACCTCGAAGGCGCAGCGCGTGCGCGTCGAGGTCTTCTCGAACATCAGGGCGATCTCCTTGCCCTTGAGGTGCTCCTGCTCGGTATGGGCGTACTTGGCCCGCTTCAGGTCGCGGGCGAGGTCCAGCAGGTAGCGGAACTCCCGCTGGGTGAAGTCCTGCACGGTCAAGAGCGACCGGTTGCGCAGATTGAAGCTCATCGGGGTCTCTCCGGGCCTGCCTCGCCGATCAGTGGACCGGCTCGCGCCAGATCGGGCAGGTCATGCAGTGCCCGCCGCCGCGGCCGCGGCCGAGCTCGGAGCCGCGTATCGTGATCACCTCGACGCCGGCCTTGCGCAGCAGGGTGTTGGTGTAGGTGTTGCGGTCGTAGCCGATGACCACGCCGGGCTCGATCGCCACGACGTTGTTGCCGTCGTCCCATTGCTCGCGTTCGGCCGCCCAGGCGTCGCCGCCCGTCTCCACGACCCTCAGATGCTTCAGGCCCAGCGCCTCGCGCACGACCTCGAGCAGCGCCCGGGACTCCGGCCTCACGTCGAGCCCGCCGTTCATCGGATGGATGTCGTAGCAGGCGATCTGGTCGACCACGTCGCGGCAGATGGTGCAGGCGTCGCGGTCCAGCAGGCTGAACACCGTGTCCAGGTGCATGGCCGCGCGGCTCTTGGGCATGACGCAGGCGACGACCCGCTCGGCCGCCTCGTTGCGGAACAGCTCCTTGGCGACCTGACCCACCGCCTGGTGGGTGGTGCGCTCGCCCATCCCGATCAGGACGACGCCGTCGCCGATCGGCATGACGTCGCCGCCCTCCATGCTGCAACCGGTCGTGTCATCGTCGGTGTCGCCGAACCAGATCTTGAAGTCGCCGGCCTTGAAGTCGGGATGGAACTTGTAGACGGCGCGTTGCAGCAGGGTCTCGGGCCTGCGGGCGGGCCAGTGCATCGGGTTGCAGGTGACACCCCCGTAGATCCAGCAGGACGGGTCGCGCTGGAACAGCGTGTTGGGGATCGGAGGGACCAGGAAATGGGTGCCGCCCAGCACGTGCAGCAACAGCTCGGAGCTGTTCGACTTGGGTACGTCGCTGAGAGCGATGCCCCCGATCAGCCGTTCGGCCAGCTCGGCGCCGGGCATTTCTTCCAGCCAGGGGCGGATGGCTTCGGCGACGGCGGCCCCGACGCTCATGGGCGTGATCCGCCGGTCGAGCACCCAGGCGCGGGCCTCCTTGTCCTCGAGGGTCTGGCCGAGCAGATCGTGCAGGTCGAGCACCTCGACGCCGCGTTCCTGCATCTTGAGCACGAAGTCGAAGTGGTCCTTGCGGGCCTCCTGCACCCAGATCACGTCGTCGAACAGGAGATCGTGGCAGTTGCCAGGGGTCAGACGCTGGTGCGCGAGGCCGGGCCGGCAGACCATCACGGTCTTGAGTTTGCCGACCTCGGAATGGACGCCGAATTGCCGTTGCATGGTCGCTCCGGGATTTTGATCCGTACAAAGATTGAATGTCAGGCTGCGATGGCTCCGGTGATGAGCCGGTAGGCTGCGATCAGGGCGACGGCGGTGATCGCCGCGGCGATCATCGCTTCGGGCAGGGTGAAGAGGCGCTGGCCGCGCTCACGCCGCGCGATGACGTAGATGATCGTCGCCGGGGCGAAGAGCAGGGTGGCCAGCATCAGGTCGGTGAGCT
This sequence comes from uncultured Caulobacteraceae bacterium, assembly GCA_964614675.1. Taxonomy (GTDB): domain Bacteria; phylum Pseudomonadota; class Alphaproteobacteria; order Caulobacterales; family Caulobacteraceae; genus JANWHQ01. The sequence goes on from CAZTMF010000002.1 coordinate 15,852, forward strand.
TGGCCGCGTAGCAGAGCCAGAGGCCGTAGATCGTCGCGACCAGCCCCACGGCCAGGTCGCGGTACCGTCCTGCCGGGTTGGTCGGGTAGCCCTCGCCGGTGATCGCCAGCTTCAGGGCGTAGGCGCCCGAGAACACATAGGGGGGCAGGATCGCCACCGAGGCGATGGTGTACAGGAACTGGTAGCTCGAGTTGGCCACCAGGGTGACGATCAGGAACACCTGGACCAGGCCGTTGGTGATCCACAGGGAATTGGCGGGCGCGCCGGCGGCGTTCTCCTTGGCGAACCAGCGCGGGAAGCTGCCGTCCTTGGCCGCCGCGAAGGGGATCTCCGCGCAGAGCATGGTCCAGGAGAGGAAGGCGCCGCCGACGCTGACCACCAGGCCCAGGCTGATCAGGGCCGCGCCCCACTTGCCGACCAGGCTCTCCAGCACGCCTGCCATGGACGGCACCGGCAGGCCGGCCAGCTACTTCTGGCTGAGGATGCCGGTCGAGACCAGCGAGACCAGGACATAGATGGTCAGGGCGCCCAGGAAGCCGATGATGGTGGCGGCCCCCACGTCGGACCGCTTGGCGGCCCTGGCGCTGTAGACCGAGGCGCCCTCGATGCCGATGAACACCCAGAGGGTCACGATCATGGTCGAGCGGACCTGGTGGGTGATGGCGCCCAGGCCCTCGGCGCCGGGGGCGGCCGCGCCCCAGAAGTTGAAGGTGAACTTGTCGAAGTTGAACGCGACCACGGCGATCAGCACGAAGGCGACGAGCGGCACGAGCTTGGCGGCGGTGGTCACCATGTTGACGAAGGCGGCCTGGCGAATGCCCTTCATGACGATGAAGTGCAGGGCCCACAGCGCGGCGGAAGCTCCGATCACGGACTGCAGGTTGTTGCCCTTGCCGAAGATCGGGAAGAAGAAGGCCAGGGAGCTGAAGATCGCCACGGCGTAGGAGACGTTGCCGAGCCAGGCGCTGACCCAGTAGCCCCAGGCCGACTGGAAGCCGATGTAGGGCCCGAAGCCGGCGCGGGCATAGGCGTAGGGGCCGCTGTTCAGCTCGGGTTTGCGCGTCGCCAGGCCCTGGTAGACGAAGGCCAGCATCAGCATGCCGACGCCGGTGATCGCCCAGCCGATCATGATCGCGCCCGGCGAGGCGTGGGCCGACATGTCGCTCGGCAGGTTGAACACGCCGCCGCCGATCATCGAGCCGACCACGAGGCCGATCAGCGGCAGCAGGGTCAGCTTGCGAGACGTCTCGGCGGCCGGCGGATCGACCACCTGGGCGCCGGCGCCGAAGGGGGTCGTGGAGGTGGTCGACACGGTCCGGGCTCTCGATGGCTTCGGATTTGAGCCATTGTCGAGGTGGACCGCCGCGCGCTTAATCGGGTGAAACCCGTTGGAATGAAAGGCGCTTGGCCGAAGCCAAGCCTGCTCGCCACAGGAGCCCTCAGGCCCTCCGGCGCGCGGCCAGGGCCTCGGGCGATGCGGGTTCGTGGTAGGTCGCCGACGGGATCGTCGCGACCGCGGCTTTGAGCGCCTGGGACCAGCGCCGGTCGATCTCGCAGTAGTATTTGTCGTCCGCCTCGATCCGGCAGCTCAGCTCGGGGTAGGTCTCGTCGGCGCGCACCACGACCACGTCGATCGGCAGGTCGACCGCGGCGTTGGAGCGGATGGTCAGGTTGAACGACAGCAGCCCCAGCTTCAGGGCCTCGTAGAGGTCGGTGTCATAGGTCAGCGCCTGATCCAGGATCGGCTGGCCGAACTTGCGCTCGCCGATCTGAAGATAAGGCGTGTCGGGACAGCACTCGATGAAGTTGCCCTCGCCATAGATCATGAACAGCCGCGTGCGCTCGCGCCCGATGCTGCCGCCGACCAGGAGCGAGGCGTCCAGGGCGACGTCCCCCTGGGTCACCTGCTTCCAGTCCTGTTCGGTCTTCTTGATCGCCTGGCCCAGCAGATAGGCGGCGCGGTGGATGCGGTCGACCGTGGCCAGCTTCTCCAGCTGGTAGAGCGGCGGGATCGACATCCCTTCGATCGAGCGCTCCATGGCGATCTGGGTCGTCGACAGGCTGCCGGCCGAGGCGACCGCGATCATGCTGATCCCGTCGCGGCCGAGGAGGCGGAGCTTGCGGTAGCTGGCCAAGTTGTCGATGCCGGCGTTGGTGCGCGTGTCGGCCAGCATCACCAGCCCGTCGCGCAGCATCATGCCCAGGCAGTAGGTCATGGCTTCTCTCCGATCATCCCGGCGGCGGCGTACGCCGGAAAGGCGAGATCATCTGTCCCACGAAGTCCTGCGGCAGGCGCTCGGCCACGCCGAAGGTCTCGGGTTCCCGGGGGAACGGCGGGATGTAGGCCGTGCCGAACAGGAGGTCGAAGATGACGAAGTGAGGGGCGAAGTTCCGGTCGTGGAACTCGGGATCGTTGCTGTGATGCCAATGGTGGAAGGCGGGGCTGGCGATCACCCAGCGCAGCGGCCCGTAGTTGATGCGGACGTTCGAGTGGTTGAGGAACCCCTGGAAGGCCAGGACCAGGGTGTAGGCGAACATGGGCCCGTTGGCGAAGCCCAGCAGGAAGATGGGGATGAACTGGAAGCAATCGCCCAACACCTTGTCCAAGGGATGCAGGCGGACGTTGGCCAGCCAGTCCATGTGCTCCGAGGTGTGGTGCACCCGGTGCAGCCGCCACAGCACCGGATTGCGGTGCAGGAACCGGTGGAAGACGTAGGCCAGGAAGTCGGCGATCAGCAGGATCTCGAGGAACTGCAGCCAGCCCGGCTGGCGCGAGGCGAAGTAGCCGAATCCCAGTCCCGTCGCATGACGCAGGACGATCAGCGCGCCCAGGCAGATGGCGTCGGACAGATGGCCGACGAAGCACCCCGCCACATAGTAGACGATGTCGGTCTTCCAGCCCCGGCGCAGGGCCGGCTGTCGCCGCGTCGGGAACATCAGCTCGAGCGGCGCGAAAACCACCGCGAACAACAACAGGCCGACGAAGAGCTCGAGGGTGATAGGCGCTGACATCGGCCGGATAGATCGGCGCCGCGGCGCGATGGCCCATCGGGCGGACTCGGGAGTTGGGCTGGGTTTTCTGCGCAGGGGCGTTCTAGGGGCGCGTGCGCCGCCTCAGGTCGCGACCTGAGGCTGGGTCGGGACCCGGCCCGAGCGGCCGCCCCGTCCATGGGGGAGGGCTCGGCCAACACGGCGTCCGCGGTCCGCCCAGGCGGGCGGTCGCCTGCGGACTCCACCTGAGGCCGGTCCGTCCCCCCGCGTGTTGACCTCGCCGCTTGTGGCGCGAGGTGGGCGCAATGAAGTGGTTTCTGCTCGCCTTGGCCTGGGTCGCCCTCGCCGTGGGAGGCGAGGTCCAGCCGGGCGGGGCCGTCCAGGCAAGTGCGCCCGAGGTCGGCTATCGTCTGCGCGTCCTAAACAACGGTCTCAGGGTCTACAGCCTGGTCGACCGCTCCCAGCCCAACATCGCCGTCCAGGTCTGGTATGGCGTCGGCGGCAGGGACGATCCGCCGGGCAGATCGGGCTTCGCCCATCTGATCGAGCACCTGATGTTCCGGGGGGCTCGCGGCATGCCGGCCGACCTGATCGGCCGTCTCACCGAGGATGTGGGCGGCGAGAACAACGCCTCTACCGACAGCGATTACACCGAATACGACGACCTCAGTCCCGCCGAGCGGCTGCCGCAGCTGTTGTGGGCCGAGGCGCGGCGCATGGGCGGCCTGGTCGTGGACGAGGAAGGCTTCCGGGCCGAGCGGGCGGTGGTCGAACAGGAGCTGCAGCAGGAGGTGCTGTCGGACCCCTATGGCCCGCTCTTCGAGTTCGCCATCCCGAAAGCCGGGTTCGCGACGCCCGCCTACGGCCATTCGCCGATCGGCTCGGTCGCCGATCTCGAGGCCGCCACCCTGGCCGAGGCCCAGGCCTTCCACGCCCGCTACTACCGCCCGGACAACGCCGTCCTGGTCGTGGTGGGCGACTTCGACGAGGCGCGGCTGCAGGGCTGGGTGGACCGATACTTCGGTCCGCTTCAGCGTCCTTCGGCGCCGTTGCCCCGCCCTGTTCGCCAGGGTCCGCCGCCGGCCGGCGGAGTGCTCAACGCCGTCGGCGACGGCGCGCCGGATCCTGCGGTCGTGCTGTGCTTCGCGGCGCCCCGGGCCGGCGGGCGCGACGCCGCGGCGCTGAAGGTGCTGGACGCGATGCTGACCGGAGGCAGGACGTCGCGGCTCTACGCATCGCTTGTCCGCGACCGCAAGCTCGCCAGCGACGTCTTCTCCGATGTCGATCTTCGCCAGCGCACGGGCATGATCGATCTCGGGGCGATGATGGCGCCAGGCGCGCGCCTGGGAGACGGCGAGGTCGCCCTCGCGGCGGCGATCGCCGACCTGCGCCGGCGGCCCGCGCCGGGCGCCGAGCTCTCGGCCGCCAGGAACAAGCTGATCGTGCAACTCCTGGAGGATCGGGAGACCATCGAGGGCCTCGCCACCCAGATCGGCGAGGCGGTCCTGGTCGAGGGCGGCGCTGAGCACGTGAACAGCGATCTGGAGGCCCTGCGGGCCGTCACCTCCGCCGACGTCCAGCGCGTGGCCAACACCTACCTCGCCGACGACCGGCGGGTGACCCTCCGATACCACCCCGCCAGCGGGGAGCCGCCAGGCGGCGCCAACCCGGCCAGGCGGCCCCCCGATCACCGGGCCGTCTTCGAGCATCCCGAGACGCAAGGCTCGGCCGCGCCGGCGGGGCTCCCTCCGCCCACGGCGGCGCCGGCCCCGGCGCCTGGCCCTGCGCCGGTCGAGCGGGTGCTGGCGAACGGCCTGCGGGTGGTGGCCGCCCGCACGGGCGAGCTGCCGCTGGCGACGGTGCTGATCCGGTTCCGGGGGGGATCGGCCGTGGACCCGACGGACAAGTCGGGATTGACGGCGATGACCGCGTCGCTGGGCTCCCAGGGCGCGGGCGGCCGCACCGCGGCGGCCATCACCTCCGCCATGGCCTCGCTGGGCCAGTCTTACGCCGCACACGTCGACACGGATTCGACGACCGTGAGGCTGAGCGGCCTCGCCAACCTGGGCGAAGCCCTGCCGATCCTGGCCGACATCGTGCGTCGCCCGAGCTTCGAGTCCGCCGCCTTCCGGCAGGCTCGCTCGCGGATGCAGGAGCAGGCCGCCCAATCGCTCGAGGACACCGATGCGCTCGCGGACCTGGCGGTCTCGCGCCTGGTGTTCGGCAAGGGGCCGTACGGACGCCCCCCGAAGGGCGACCCGTTCTCGCTGGCCCGTATCACCCGGGAGGACGTGGTCCGCCAGCACGCGCGGATCTACCGGCCCGACAACGCCGTGCTGGTCATCGCCGGCGGGATCGATCCAGCCGTCGCCGTGGCTCTGGCCGAGCGGGCGTTCGGCGACTGGTCGAGGCCCACGACCCCGCTCGCGGCTCAGCCGGGCGAGACCACCGCTTCGGCCGGGCGCGTGGTGCTGCTGGACGCCCCGGGCATGCACGAGGCGACCGTGATCGTCGCCGGCCGGTCCGTCCGGCGTCGGGACCGTTCCTTCTATGCCGTGGAAGTGGCCAACAGCATTCTGGGCGGAGGCTTCTCTTCCCGGCTCAACGAGGAGATCCGGGTGAAGAGAGGGCTGACCTATGACGCCACGAGCGACGTGGACGAGCGCCGCGACGGCGGACTGTTCTCCGCCACCGCCGAGGGCGACATCGGCGTCGCGCCGGAGATCGCCCGCCTGATGCTCGAACAGCTCCGGTCGATCGGCTCGCGTCCGCCGTCACCCGGCGAGTTGGCGGCGCGAAAGGCCGCCTTGATCGGCAAGGCTCTCGCGGACGGCCGGACCGGCGCCGATCTCGCCGATCGGCTGGCGGACGATGAGCTGTATGGACACGGGCTTGGCGAGCTGCGGAGCTATCTGGAGGGCGTGGCGGCCATCAGGCCCGAAGAGGTAATCGCGGCGGCGGATCGCCTATGTGAACCGAGCTCCACAAATATTCTTGTAATAGGCGACAGGATTCGCGTGGAGAGGGAGTTGCGCCGTTTGTTTGGCAAGATTGAAGTCATCTCTTCCGACAAGATGAGCGAGGGAAGTTTGCCCTGAATTGATTGTACTATCGCGGAAATTGTGTCAGGGCTAAATACGTGGCCATCCAACCACCTGTTCATTTCGTATTCAGGCGGACAGTGGTCACAGATAGCCTCGACGCATGGACGAAGAAAAAGAACTGCTCGACATCGTTAAGTACTTCATCGAACGATACGGCCCCGCTGCGGCCGCGCTCATGGACGGTCGTGCGACAGCCTGCGAGCAGGATGGCGATGCGGAGGCGGCTGCGCTCTGGCGATGCGTCGGCGCCGCGATCAGGAAGATCCATCATCCTGTTGAAGAGGCGCGGGCCGGCGCGCCCGACGGCGATCGCCCGAACGCGCCTCCCGCGGTCCCCGACCACGACATCCGCGTCGCCTTCTCGGCCACGCCGCATCCCTATCTGCTGCTCACGCCGGATCTGAGGATCGCCGAGGCCAACGACGCCTACCTCGGCGCGACCCAGACGCGGCGCGAGGACATCCTCGGGCGCGGCGTGTTCGAGGCCCTGCCGGACAATCCGGCATGGACCGACGCAGACGGCGTCCGCAATCTCGGCGCATCGCTTGCACGTGTGGTCGAGCATCGGCGGCCCGACCGGATGGGCATCCAGCGCCACGACGTCCGCAGGCCGGACGGCGTGTTCGAGGAGCGCTGGTGGTCTTCGTTGAACACGCCGGCCTTCGATCAGGACGGGCGGCTGGTGATGATCATCCACCACCCTCAGGAGTTGAAGCACGGGGGGCGCGGCCGCGCCTGAACCGCAGCGGCCGGCGATGGCCCGCTAGCCGTAGACCTTCTTGTAGGCGTCGGTCACCGTGGGCGAATTCACGCTCTGCACCGCGTCGTCCATCGCCTCCTTCATGCACTGCTTGTAGTCGGTCCTCTCCTTGAGGGACATCTTGCCCTTATGGGGACCGCAGACCATCTCGGACGCGTTCTTGATCCGCCTGACCAGCGTCTCGGCGCCGTGAGACGTGGAGATGTCCACGTCCGTGTAGCGCACGTGCTTGCTCTTGGTCTCGTGCGCGCTCCCCGGCGCCCGCTCGTGCACGAGGACGTCGTGGTAGGGCGCGTGCGGCGACGTGGCGGCGGCGAAGGCCGGAGCGGCCGCGGCCGCGAACAGGCCGAGCACGGCCGTGGTGATGGTCAGGGTGCGGATCATGGGGGTTTCCTCGGCAGGTCGCCAGATTTGCCCGCGACTCTTCCGGCTTGAGCTTGGCGCGTCCATCCGTCGAAGACCCGAGGGCGGCGGCCTGAGTCAGGGATGCCGGGCGTCAGCTGGACCGTCCGGCGACGACCGGCCAGGGTTATGCCCGATGGCCCGGATCGACCGGCATCGAGGATCAGCGAGCGTAGGCTTTCCAGTCGAGCCGCGAGATGTGGCGCGAGCCGTGGTGCCATTGCGGGTCGCGGGTCTCCAGCCGGACAGGCAGAGGCGCCGGCGCATGGCGGATCCATACCCGCTGTTCCAGGCCGCCCTGCCGGAAGGCGAAGATCTCGCACTCGAGCCCGTCGAGCTTGTCGCTGCCGATACGCCTGGCTGAGGCCAGCTCCCGATGCCCCTGCGTCTTGCTGTCGAAATAGATCAGCCGCGCGAGCGGGACCCGGAACCCCGACCGCCAGTAGATGAAGTCCAGGGCCTGTCTCAGCAGGGGCGGGAGCTTGATCTTGCTGTACTTGTCCAGGTTCGGCGAGAAGACGGTGAACTCGCCGCCGTAGAAATAGAACTTCAGCGTCCGCCCCTCAGCGCTCAGCTCGGCGTACATCAGGTCCGGCCACTTGATCTTGTAGCAACTGTGGATGTCGAGGCGCCTTAGCTTGGCTCCGGTGGTCTGCTCGACCTCGGTCTCGATACTCACGTCGAAGCCGGCCAAGTTGCGCAGATAGGCGCCCGTCTCGTCCAGGGCCGTGAGAGCGCGCCGATCGATCCGTGGGGACCGGCGGGTCGCGCTCGCCGCGAACCCGAGCGCCAGGGACGCGCCCAGCAACATCAGGATCACCGCCAACTCGATCAGATTGTAGGCGGTCAGTTGCATGAACGGCTCTCCGCGGCGAGGTTGTCGATCGAGACGTTCACGCCCGGCGCTAGACCCTCAGATCGACGAAGCGAGGGGAGGGCCGTTCCACTCCGGCGAGGGTTCGCCGCAACAGCGCCGCCCGGATCGCCCAGGGCAGTCTGTCGGGCGGCTGATCGGGCAAGGCGGTGACGGAGGGTCTCGGCGGGACGTGACGGACCTCGTCGTGACGCCAGGTCCAGGTGATCACCCACGTCATGGGACTAGCCCGCGCTGGCGGCCGTCGGCGGGGTGCTCTTCAGGACGTTCAGTCCCTTCACGGCGGCCTTCGCCCAGGTCTTGAACACCGCCTCGAAGTCGGCCTTGTTGGAGACGGAGCTGCGGGACATCATCATGCCGCCCATGTCGCCGACGATCCGTCCGTCCACCGCCCGGCCGACGATGGCGCCGGTCTCGGAATCCCGGGCCTCAAGCACCAGAGTGGCGCTTCCGGCCTCGGGCGCGTAGGTGCGCGAGCGTCCCGCGCTCATGATCTCCGGCGCATTGACGTGCAGGTCGATCACCGCCGTGCGGATCCGCAGCACGTCGGGGGCGGGCGCCGCCACCACCTGGTAGCCGCCATCGGTGAAGGCCTTGGTGAAGATCGCCTTCAGCGAGGCGCTGACCTTCTCCAGCGCCTTCTGGGCGTCCGCGTCCGACAGCTGGCGTGAAAGGCCGCGCGTGGTGTTCCGGTTGTAGTCCCGCAGCCAGTTCTTCCTGAACGCCGCCTCGGGCTGATCGATCATGATCTTGGCGTAGGGGCGAAAGTCGGCCCCCGGCAGGAGGTAGACGGCCTTGATCTGCTTGGACTTCACCCTGACCAGGTGATCCCAGGTCTCGGGAATGTCCTTGGCGTACGCAACGGGCGCGACCTGGGCCGCGAGGCACAGCACGGCGCAGAAAGCGACAAGACCTCGGCGCATGGATCGGCTCCCTGTCGAACGACAGACTTGACCATGACCTCTGGCTTGACCGGGCGGCATCGGTCGAAACCCTGGCTTGGGCCGGGCCAATTGCCGAAAGCCGTCATGGGAAGGCGAGTTGGGTTCAGAACTCCGCACGCGGGCGGCCTGGATGCTGCCAGGCGCGGGTCAAAGCCGTGATGCAGGCCCAGATCAGGCGACCTATCTCGAGGCGGGCGGTCCAGACGGACGGCTTTCGGGTCTGGCTGGCGAGATGGTCGCCTGGAAATGTCGGCGAGGACCGCCGGCGGCTTCCCCGCCAGGATTGCGGCGCGCAGCTCATGTCGCTCATCCCCCCGATCGGCCTCAGCGGGTCATGGTCGGGCGGACGACGCAGCGGAAGCCCAGGTGACAGGCCGAGGTGTCCACCGCCATCGGCTGGCGGGCGGCCGGCCGGAAACGGCTGCAGTAGCTCGGGGAGCACAGATAGGAGCCGCCCTTCACCGTCCGCCGGGGCACCTTCAGATGGGCCAGGGCTGGATCGTCGCTCAGGCCTTCCCATCCGCCGGACCGGCTCTTGAAGCTGCAGCAGCGCACGTCCGAAACGGCGCCGCTGCGGGTGGACCACCAGTCGCGGGTCCATTCCCAGACATTCCCGATCATGTCGGAAAGGCCGTAGCCGTTCGGCGGATAGGAGCCGACCGGGGAGGTGCGCTCCCAGCCACTTTCGACCCTGTGCTCGTAGGGGTACTCGCCGCGCCAGATGTTGGCCATGCGCCGACCGTCGGGATCCAGCTCTTCGCCCCAGGCGTAGGTCGCGCCGTCCATCCCGCCGCGCGCCGCGAACTCCCACTCCGCCTCGGTGGGCAGATCGGTGCGCGACCAGGCGAGATAGGCGCTGATGTCGTCCCAGGACAGTTGCACCACCGGATGGTCGTCGAGGCCTTCCAGCGAACTGTCCGGACCGAGGGGATGGCGCCAGTCCGCTCCCGCGACGAAGGACCAGCCGTCTCCGGTCTCGCCGGGCGCCGGCGCCTGGAAGACCAGGGAGGCGGGGCCGGCGACGCCGCCGGGGCCCATCGGCCGTTCCAGGGCGTCCGCGCTGCGCTCGGCGGTGGTCACCCAGTCGGTGGCCATGACGAAGCGCGAGAACTGGCGGTTGGTGACCGGCATGGCGTCGATCCAGAACCCGTCCACCGAGACAGTGCGGGCCGGCGCCTCTTCGGGTTCGTTGCGGTCCGAGCCCATGCGGAACTGGCCGCCCTTGATCCACACCATGCCCGGCCGGGGCTGGTAGCGCCGAAGCTTGGTGGGAACGGTCGGGGCGAGGGTGTCGAGCATGCGGGATCCTCTTGGCGAAGGGGCGAGCGGAGCGTCCATCCGGGCGGGCATGCCTAGGCGACGCCCCCGGATGCGGTGGTCGTCGGCGAGCGCAGACGTTCGGAGACGTTTTTCGGCAGCCCCTGGGAGGTCCGATTGGAGGACGCTTCCACGCGACATGGCCACTTCCGGAAGGGGGATGTCATGCGGCGGCGGGCTCCAGGGCTGGGATCGCCGGCTCGCAGGAGACGGCGAAGACACGCTGATCACAGCCGCTTTGGGCTTTGCAGGACATCCGGTGTTCACCGGAGTGACGGTTCAATCGCCCCGGACCAGGCGGACGAAGTTCGTGGAAAGAGGCCCCGCGCTCAGAGCGCGGGGCCAGTTCGGGGGAATGCGCCAGAAACGGAGGCCCGGAGGCTGGGAGGGGACAACCAGGCCAAGACGCAGGAGGCAGCTTGGACTTGGCGATGAGCTGAGGCGATCAGGTGATGGACCGAGACGGGCCCGGAATTCTACCCGGTGGCGGGCGGAATTCACCTGAGACCGAGGGGCTCAGGAGGCTGGCGGCGGCGGTGCGAGGTGGGGCGGGTCGCCTCCGCAGAGGGGATCAGGCGGAGGCGACCCTATGCACCGTGAAACTCTCCGGCTTGGTCACTGTGGGGCGCCGGGGCGCCGGAGAGCGCTTGCGATGCGTGAGTTCAGATTGCCCCGGCCCGGATCGCCAGACCATCAGGGGATTCCCTGAGTGCAGTGCAGAAATTTCGCTGGGGCCGGGAGCTCGGCCGGGCGGCCTGCTGGGCAAAAGGAAAGCGGCGGACGCACTTGCCTGCGCCCGCCGCTGCTCGATCCGCTACGCCACTTCCGAAGCCGTCCGCCGCTGGCTGGGCCAGCGAAGCGGCCGGCGAGTCGGTCAGAACCGGTAGTCCACGCCCACGCGGAGGATGTTGGATTGGATCTTTCCGGAGGCGCCGATCACCGCGTAGCCGTTGGGCGTCGCCTTGGAGCCACTGACAGTGCCAAGGTCGGTGAAGAGCCACTCCGCCTTGATCGCCCAGTTCGGACTGAGGGCGTAGCCAGCGCCGACGCCGGCGGCCCATCCCACCTGGGTGGCGCTCTGGGAGAGGCTGGCCGCGTTGGGAGGCACGCGATTGTCCGAATAGCTCACCGTCTGCTTGACGTCGCCCACGGCCAGGCCGCCGGTGGCGTAGAGGAGCCAACGGCCCGTCTGCCATCCGATTTTCGGCCGAAGCGTCCAGAGCCAGTCGGTCTTCTGGGTCTGGCTGACGGTGACCATCGGGGTCGGCGGTGGCGGAATGATCGGCTGGGTGACCGACGACTGGAAGGTCCTGGTGATGTTCTGGTCCAGGTTGAATGCGTCGAAATCGGTCTCGAAGCCGAGCACCAGGCCCGAGCTCTGGTACTTGTAATTGAAGCCGCCCTCGATACCCCCCGTGAAGCCTGCTGGGTTGTTCTTGCCGATCACGGTGGTGATCGCGGTGATGTCGGCGGGCGGGATGACGACCGCCCCGTTTCCGGGCGCTGCCGACAGGTGCTGGGAGCCGTGACCCCAGTTTCCGCCGGCGTTAAGGCCGACGTACCAGCCGTTCCACGGGCTGTCCGGCGATTCGGCAAAGGCTGGCGCGGCCACCGCAAAAGCTGTGGTGACGGCGATGCTGGCGAGCATGAGACGCTTGATCATTTTGTACCTCGACATGAAGAAATCCCACTCGGGCCAAGGGTCCCACCCGCCAGGACGGGTAGAAATCGGGTGAAGCCCCCAGACGGCGGCGCGGAGGCTTGGAGGCCTCCGCTCAGCCGTGACCGCCGGGCACGATCTGGGCGGGCGCGTTGACCGGCGCCGGCGTGAGCGTCGGAAGCTCCGCCGCCGCCAGCAGGGCCATAGACAGGATGCCGGCCGCGGCGACCGACACCAGGAAGCAGGCGGCGTCGATCGCCCACTCCCGGACCGTGCTCGCCCCGATGGGCCGGGAGCTTCGCACGCGGGCAGGAAGCCCGAGGCTTCCGGTCTGGCTCGAGACGATCATCG
>CAZTMF010000003.1:0-26015 GCA_964614675.1 uncultured Caulobacteraceae bacterium
CTCCTCGCTACCTCGAGACGGCACGGGGCCGCGTGGGCCTCGTCTCGTTCGCCTCGACGTTTCTGCCCACGTCAGAGGCGCTGGCGTCGCAGACCGCGGCCCCCGGTCGCCCCGGTGTCAGCACTCTCAAGCTGCATACCAAGTGGGTCGTGCCGGCGTCGGTCGCGGCCGCCCTGGCGGCGTTGCCCGCGCCTCCGGCCACAGGCGACGCCGCGCCGGACGTTCTGAAGCGCTTCGGCCTGCGTCATCGCAGGGTCCTGGAGGCCTCGAAGGATGGCCTCTCCATCATCGACGAGCTTGTAGGAGGCGTCCCCCGGACCGACATCGCGATCCGCCTGCTGGTTTCGCCCGCCTGCAGCCTGGAACCGCGGAGCGACGGCATGGTCCTGAGCCTCGGGGGCAAACCCCGCCTGCTTGTTTCGCCGGACGCCTCGGGCGAGCTGGAGTGGCGGGCCGGCGGCGACATCGGAGAGGGCGGCTGGGCTTCGCCGTGTTTCGGCGAAAAGGTCCCGGCGGCCCAGCTGGTCTGGCGTCCTCGAGGCCCCTCCCGTCTTGTCGAGACCCGGCTGACAATCCTTCCCTGACCGGGGCGACCTGATCTCAGTGGAAAAGATCGTCCGTCGAAGGGCCGATGAAGCCCGGCGGCGTCCGCACGATCTTTCGCCTCAGCGCCGAGATCGCTGGCGACGGACCGAACAGCTTCAGCAGCACGGGCACGTAAGGGGGCGTCTTCGGAAAGTCGACCTGGTCGATCCTCCGCCCGCCGACATAGGGCTCGAGCCGCTTCGAAAACGCGGCGGGGTCGAGGAGCCCAGCGGCCGTCGTCTCGCCCAGCCGTTGGAGCGCCGCCATCTGCCCCGCTGAGGGGCGTTCGCCGTTCGCTGCCAACAGGTAGGTCCCCATCGACAGCGGCTGCAGGGCGTAGGCGTGGTAGTTCAGCGCCCGGCTCTCGCGCGCCGCTTCGGGCGGCAAGAAACCCTGAGCGTCCACCTCGTCGAGGCCTCGCAGGATTGCGCGACGGCCCCACTCGAACCTCTGCTGATCCTGGGTCGCGATGGCCACCAGCAGCGCCCCGTAGCCCACCCAGTAATGGCGGTTGTTGATCCGGTGCGGGCTCGCCGGTGTGTTGCCGAGCGCGGCGAGCTGTGACTCCGCCTCGACCGAGGGATCGTTCAGGCGACGCAGCCAGGTCTCGATCGCCTGACGTGCGGCGGGATCCGGATCGTCAAAACGTCGGGCGAGTACGTAGTCGAACGCCAAGGCCGGAACCACGAAACTGCGGAGGCCTGCCGCCTGGGGCGACAAACTGCCGGTCAGCGAGCCGGCCCGGGCGCTGGTGTAGAGATTTCGCACAATGCAGCGCGCCACGGCCCGATCGCCTGAGCCTGTCCGTCCGTCGCCCTTGAGCAGCCGCCCGGCGAGGTCGTTGATCCCGTTCATCAGGCCCTGGATCTGTGCGCTATCCGCCTCCACAGCCCGGGCCGCGCCGGCGTTCAGGCGGTCCTGCGCCGCGCCCGGCGCGTAGAGATTGGGCGTCGCATAGTCCTTCGCCGGCAACGGAATGTCCTGGCAGGGGGCGCCCGACTCGGGCCCGGGCGGAGCCAGGGGAACGCCGAGGACCAATGGTCCGGCCCTGGCGGCGCCGCACGCCGCGCCGAGAATGGCGGCGGACATGAGCGCACACAGACGCCCCATGAACGCAGGATCGGCCGGTGACATTCGGGGCTCTTCCTTGCGGCCGGTCTCAGCCGAGGGCCCGTCACCCTAACCCCGCCGCGGGATTGTGTCGATTTCCGACCTGTCCACGGGCGTCCGGCATCTGGCCGGGAAGCGAGCTATGCTCCGACAATATCGACCTTGGACCGATCTATCCGTTCAAGCTCGCCCCCGCAGAAGAAGAAGGTGTTCTTCTCGCCGGCCAGCCCCTTCGTCAGGCGGCCCGCTTCATATCGATATGGCGCATAACCGAGATCCAGGAGCACTCGGGGCGCCGCCCGCTTGCCGTTGTATTCAAGCAGGACGGGCGGCCTGTCCCTCGCCAGGGTCTCCGCGCCGCCGACAAGGACCTGTTCTTCCAGCCCCTGCACGTCGATCTTGATGAAGTTGGCCTTCAACGCGAAGCCATCCAGCCGTCGAACCACGCAGGACTCCCGGCAGATCGTGAGCTTCGCAGGATCGAAACCGATGACTCTGGACTTCAACCATCCGCTGGCGTTCTCGAGGTCGAATGATGCGAGACCGTCGAAGACCCAGCCTCTGTAGGAGGGGGTGTGGAGTTCGAACTCGCCGTCCTCCGCTCCCAGACCGAAACCCTCCACTCGAACGTCGAGGTCCTCGGCGAACCGTCGTCTGAGAACGGAGACCATGAGCGAACTCGGCTCGAAGGCGACGATCTTCGCCGACGGCTGGAAGAGGCGAATTGCGTCGATGCTCTGACCGCGGTTGGCTCCAATGTCGAGCCACACCCCCTCCGGATCATCGTACATCGCGGCCAGCAGGTAGAAGTCCTCGTCGAACGGCCTCCTCTGCGCCCTGCGCAACGCCCGCTCGGCTTCAAACTTGAGTTCACGAAGAGCGGGAAAATAGGTTTGGGCGGTTCGCACCGCCTTCTTGAGTTCCAATCGCATGTGACAGCCAGATTTTGCCGGGCAGTAAGAATGTTTCAGTCGAGCCTAGTAGGACCGTCGCCTTTGGCTACCCGCCGCATCGAGCTTGGATCGCTGATCTTGGATCGCAGCGCCCCAGATTTCTCCAACCAGACGGTCAGGGTGGCGCAACCCACATGATTGCACAAGAATGCGGCGTCACGATCCGCCTTGGACCGTCGGCCGGCGACGGCGACTTGCGGCCATGGTCCTTCACGAAGTCGGCGCACGCGGGAGGTAAGGCCGGCCAGCGGCGTTTGAGCGGATGATCTTGCCTTGACATCGGGGAGCCCTACTGGTGGCGATCACGGTCGCGGCTCCGCCAGGAAGGACCTCATCAGAGCATTGTATCGAATCCTGACGCTGCAATGCGATGCAATCTAAGTCGCGGTAATCGCATTCTAATTAACCAAGGGGGTTTTGGCTGGCGCCCCCTTTGCTTGCAGTGCAGCATTCTTGTAGCGTCGCAGCACAGCTAGACGCGCGCGGCTGTCTGTATTCTCTCAGCTTGTCCGGCCAAGGGCGACAAAGGGGCTAATATGAAGGTTGCTGTTATCGGGATTGGTTACGTGGGCGCGGTCTCGGCCGCGTGCCTGGCCAGGGACGGCCATGAGGTCCTCGCGGTGGACGTGAGCCAGCTCAAGGTCGACGACATCAATCGCGGCGAGTCCCCCATCGTGGAGCCCGGCCTGTCGGAACTGGTCCTGGACGGCGTTCGGTCCGGCCGGCTGCGCGCCACCCTCAGCCTCGAGGAAGGTATTCGCGGATCGGACATCTCGCTGATCTGCGTGGGCACCCCCTCGCGCAGCAACGGCTCGCTGGACACCAGCTTCGCCCTTCGGGTCGCCGAGCAGATCGGCGCCATCATCGGGGCCTCCAATCTCGACCATTCGGTTGTGTTCCGCTCCACCGTTCTGCCGGGCACCATGGACGGCCTGCTCGTTCCGGCCCTCGAGAAGGCGTCGGGCAAGACGCCTGGCGTCGACTTCGGGATCGGCTACTACCCGGAATTCCTGCGCGAGAGCACGGCGATCCGCGACTACGACCAGCCGGGCGCCGTGGTGTTCGGCCGGCGCGACGCCAAGACCGCTGAACGGCTGCACGCCCTGCAGCCGAGCCTGCCGGTCAAACCCTTCGAGGTCGAACTCAAGGCGGCCGAGGCGGTGAAGTACTTCAACAACGCCTGGCACGCCCTCAAGATCAGCTTCGCCAACGAGGCAGGGAACATCTGCAGCGCCGTCGGCATCGACGGCCACGACGTGATGAACATCCTGTGCTCGGACACCCGCCTGAACATGTCGCCGGTCTACATGAAGCCTGGTTTCGCCTTCGGCGGCTCGTGCCTGCCCAAGGACGTCAGGGCCCTCAAGGCCAAGGCGCGCGAGATCGACGTGCCGACGCCGATCCTGGAAAGCATCCTCGCCGCCAACGACGAACAGATCCAGAAGGCCTACCGGATGGTCCAGCAGTCCGGCAGGCGCAAGGTCGGCATCCTCGGCCTCAGCTTCAAGCCGGACACCGACGACCTTCGCGAGAGCCCGATGGTCGTCCTGACCGAACGCCTCCTGGGCACCGGTTACGACGTCAAGATCTACGACGCCAACATCCGGCTCTCGCGGCTGACCGGCACCAACCTCCGCTACGTCCAGGAATATCTGCCCCACATAGGCAGGATGCTGTGCGAGGATCCGAAGGATGTCCTCGACCACGCCGACGTGTTCGTGATCTCCCATCGCAATCTCGCCAGCCTGCTGGATGATGGGGCGCAGGCGTCCAAGCATATCGTGGACGTGGCCCGCGCGTTCGGCGACCGGCGGACCGAAGGCCTTTATCAAGGCATATGCTGGTAGAGTTTTCCGTAGCGAGCGGGGAATCCAACCCCGCCGCACCTGCCGCCACCCGAAGCCCGGGTGATGCGGCGGGCGGGCGCAAGGCAAGCGAAGCAATGAACAAGATCAAGCTTCTGCTGTTCGACATGGACGGCGTACTGATCGACGCCCGCGATTGGCATTACGAGGCGCTGAACCGCGCGCTCGGCCACTTCGGGATGGAGATCAGCCGCGATGAGCACTTGGCGCTCTACGACGGCCTGCCCACGCGCAAAAAGCTCGAGCTGCTTTCCCGCAGCCGCGGCTTGCCGATCAAGCTGCACGCCTTCATCAACGAGCTGAAGCAGGGCTACACCGCCGCCATCGCCATGGACCGGTGCAGACCGGTCTTTCATCATCAGTACGCCTTGGCCGAGCTGAAACGCGCCGGCTATGGCATTGGCGTGTGCTCCAACTCGATCCGCCGCACGGTGTCCTTGATGATGGAGCTGTCCCAGCTGGCGCCCAACCTCGACTTCTTCCTGTCCAACGAAGACGTCGCCCAGCCCAAGCCTCATCCCGAAATGTACATCGCGGCCCTGGCGCGCGCGGGCGCCGCCCCGGAGGAATGCCTGATCATCGAGGACAACGAACACGGCGTGGCGGCGGCGAGGGCGTCGGGCGCCCACGTCATGGTGGTGGGGTCGGTCTATGACGTGACCTATTCCCGCATCAAGCAGGAGATCGCCCGGGCGGAGGGTCGGTCATGATCGTACTGATCCCGCTGGCGGCGCCGACCGATCCGTTCTTCAGCCGCAGCGACTACCACTTCCCCAAGCCCCTCATCGAGCTTCAGGGGCGGCCCATGGTCGAGCTGGTGATCGACAACCTGCGCACCCTCGACGAGGACGTCCGCTTCGTGTTCGTCCTGAGGTCCGAGGACTGCCGGGCGTTCAACCTCGACCAGGTCGTCCGGCTGGCCGCGCGCGGCGCCGCCGATGTGGTGATCCTGGACCGACCCACCGATGGCGCGCTCTGCTCCTGCCTGATGGCCATCGACCACATCGTCGACGGCGAACCCCTGGTGGTGGCCAACGGGGACCAGATTCTGGATATCGACCTGCCCGGCGCGATCTCGAGCTTTCGGCGCGCCAGCGCCGACGCGGCGGTGATCACCTTCGATTCTGTCCATCCGCGCTGGTCCTACGTCCGGCTTGAGGACGGTCGGGTCATCGAGGCGGCCGAGAAGCGACCGATCAGCCGCAACGCGGTGGCAGGCTTCTACTACTTCCGCGACGGCGCGGACTTCGTCGCCTGCGCCATGGATGCGGTCAAAGCCGGCCAGTCCTCCGACGGACGGTTCTTCATCTCCGCCAGCCTGAACCAGGCTGTCCTGCGCGGCCTCAACGTGCGCCACCTCGACATGCGCGAGGAGAACTACCACTCGTTCTATTCGCCCCAGCGGCTGGACCATTACGCCCGTCTGCTCGAAGCCGAGACCCTGAGCCGGGCCGCCTCACGCGGACCGCTCGTGGTCATCCCCATGGCGGGCCAGGGCAGCCGCTTCGCCAAGGCCGGCTACGCCAAGCCCAAACCCTTCATCGACGTGGCAGGCAAGCCGATGATCGAGCAGGTGATGGAGAATCTCGCGACACCGGGGGCCTCTTACCTGCTGCTGGCCCGGCCCGAGCACCTGGAGGCCGAGCCCGAGGCCGCCGCGGCGCTCGAGACCTCCGGCGACGTGACCTTCCTGCAGGTGGACAAGCTGACCGAGGGGGCCGCCTGCACGGTGCTGCTGGCGCGGCGCCTCATCGACGGCGACCGGCCGATCCTGATCGCCAACTGCGACCAGATCGTCGACTTCGACTGCGCCGAGTTCATCGCCGACTGCGAGCAGAGGGGTTTGGACGGTTCCATCCTCTGTTTCCGCGACGCGGCCCTCGACCCGAAATGGTCGTTCGCACGCGTGGGCCCCGACGGCTTGGTCGAAGAGGTGCAGGAGAAGAAGCCGATCTCGGACCTGGCCACCGTAGGGCTCTACTATTTCGCTCGCGGATCCGATTTCGTCGACGCGGCCATAGACATGATCGCGCGAAACGAGCGCGTGAATGGGGAGTTCTACGTCTGTCCGGTCTACAACTACGCCATCCGCCAGAAGAAGCGGATCGGCGTCTACGAGATCCCAGCGGACGCCATGCACGGGATCGGCACGCCCGAGGATCTCGAACAGTATCTTCAGGCCTCCTGAGCTTGCGCGGTCGGCTGCGGCTCTTGTTGTCCAGCCGGGCCGCCAACCGCGGCGCCGCCCCATGATGAACGTGATCGTTCCCCTGGCCGGCCCGGACTTTGTTCATCCCCGCTTCGGGGTGCGCCCACTTTTCCCGCTGGACGGCCGGACGCTGATCGAGACGGCGCTGGAGGGCCGGCCCTGGATGCAGTCGGGCGAAGTCGCCGGCGCGGACATGATCTTCGTGTTGAGAGAGCTTCCCGAAGCGGCGCAGGTGAGCGAGCTTCTCGAAGCGCGATATCCGGGCTGCCGTTTCGTGCGCCTGGGCGACCTGACCGGCGGCGCCTTGTTCAGCGCCTTGGCTGGCGCGGCTTTGATCTCGGACGCCCGCCCCGTGTGCATCGATCTGGTGGACATCCTGTTCGCGTGGCCGAGCTGGCGCGCCGCCGACCTATGGCCGGCCCATGGCGCGGCGGCGCCGTCCTTCACATCGGATGACCCCGCGTACAGCTATTTCGAAATCGATCACGGCCTCGTCCGCCGGGCCCGCGAGAAGCAGGTGATATCGAGGCACGCCTCGGCCGGAGTCTACATGTTCCGGGATCTGGCGGTGTTCCTGGACGCCGCCGCCCACTCCGTGAGGAATCGGGAAGCCCTGGCTCACAAGGGCGCTCTGTTCGTCTGCCCGGCCATGAACGGTGTGATCGCGGCGGGGCTCAGCGTGGTCGCGCCACAGGTCGAGGACGTCCGGCCGATCGGCAAGCTGTTCCACGAGAGCGCATCGAAATGATCATCCTGGCCCATCGCGGATGGTGGTTGCGGCCCGAGGAGAAGAACTCCCGCGCGGCGATCGAGCGCGCCTTCGAGGCCGGCTACGGCGTGGAGACCGACATACGGGATCTGGACGGAGAGGTCGTGATCAGTCACGACCCGCCCCGGCGAGGCGGACTGATGACGCTCCAGCAGCTGCTCGTGATGTTCAAGGCGGCCGGGCAGCCGGGCCTGCTCGCGCTCAACGTCAAGGCGGACGGGTTGCAGCGGGCGGTGGCGAACGCCCTGACCACGGCTGGCGTCGAGCGCTACTTCCTGTTCGACATGTCGGTTCCCGACACGCTCGGCTATCTGAGAGCCGGGCTGACCACCTTCACCCGCCTGTCAGACCATGAACCCGCGCCCGCGCTCCTGGAACAGGCTTCCGGCGTCTGGCTCGACGCCTTCGAGCGGGACTGGTTCGGAGCCTCCGACGTCATGCCTCTCGTCCAACGGCAAAAGCGCGTCGCCCTGGTCTCGCCCGAGCTGCACGGCCGCGCCCATGCCCCGGTCTGGGATCGCTGGCGCGACGAATTCCCGCCGGACCTGATCGCGAAGCTGCTGTTATGCACGGACTTTCCGGCAGACGCCGCCGCGTGGCTCGGAGCGCCGGCGCCCGGGAGCGATCCTTGACCTTTGCCAGGCGCCGTATGAAATCCCTTGAGGCGCGCGGGCGAGGACCGGAATCATGAGGGCGACGGTTCAGACGCGAGGGCGAGCGCGAGCGCCGACCCCGCAAGGATCGGCGCCTCGATTGCGCTCGCGGCCACTGACGGTCGCGCTCCTGTTTCTGCTGGTGTTCACGCTCGACGCGGTCTTCCGGCGTCGCGGCTTCGAGGACGACAAATCGCTCGACGTCCAGGTGGTGATCCGCCTCGTGATCTGGGTGGCCTCGGTTGCGTACGCCCTCGTCAATTTCAGGCAGCTCTTCGCGATGTTGAAGCAGCCTGTCACTTGGCCGTGGTTGCTGTTGTTGTTGTGGCTGAGCGCGACTGCAGCCTTTTCGCCCTCCCCGCTCTACACTCTGGTAAGCGGATTCTCCCTGCTCGCCGTCCTCGTGACCGTGCTGATCAGTGCGGCCAGACTTGGAGAGCGCGGGACCCTTTGGGTGATCCTTTCGGCCATCGCGACCGTCATGGTGCTCTCGCTCGCGATATACTTCGCCATCCCCAGCTTCGGCCACGCCTATACGTTTCACCTGAAGTCGCTGGTCATGACTTCGCGCCTGAGGGGGATCGCCAATCAGCCTAACGTCCTGGGCCAGATGTCCGGAGCCGCTGCGCTGATCGGCATCGTCTACTACGGTCGGCTCGCGGGCCGGAAGGCCTTGGCCCTGCAGATCATCATCGCCCTCGGAATCGCATGCGTCATTCTTGCGCAAAGCCGGACGACGCTGGTCGCGATGGTGTTTGGGCTGGCCTTCTACTGGCTTATGCAGCGCAAGAGCCGCTGGGCCATTCCACTCGTGCTTGTGCTCGCCACCTTCTTCCTGTTCTTCGCCATTCCGAACGCGGAATTCATCGCCAGCAAGTTCGCCCGCTCCGGCAACGCCGAAGAGATCTACACCGCCACATCCCGGGTCTACGTCTGGCAGGTCGCCTGGCACCTCATCCAAATGAAGCCCATCATCGGATGGGGATACAACACCGTGCCGCAGGTGTTTCCACAATACATTCCCACAGTGGCGCCGGAGATCATCGCCTATACCCCGCCGCACGCTCACGACGCCTATCTGCAGATCGCCTACAGTGGGGGCGTAATCGCGTTCCTCCTGTTCGTCGCGGGCATTGTGAATACGGGACGGATACTGATCATCAACAGGGCCTGGTCGGCGCTGTCGATCCTGGCGTTCTGGATGGTGACCACCCTGACCGAGCCCGGGGGCTTCAGCGGCGTGGCGAACGTCACGACCGTCGTGACCTTCCTGCCCGTCGGCGCCTGCTGCCTCCTCGAACTGGCTGCACACCGCAGGCGACAGAACGCCCAACCAAAACGGCCGTCTCGCAAATCGATGGCCGAAAAGGAGCGCTGGACGATCTCCGACATAGAGGCGGAGCGTCAGCCGGACCTGGCGCCCGAAGCGGACGGGTCGGCCTAGCCGGTGGTCGCGTTGGCGCGTCGGGTGACGGAGCGTTCCGTCACCGTCAACAGCACGAGGTTGAGCGTCTGCACGGCGACCAGCATGGCGACGCAGCCCACGCTCCCAAAGAGAAGGCCGCCAAGGGCGAGCGCCAGAACCGCTGAAAGCGCGGTGCTGAGGCGCACCGAGAAAATGTTGCGGCTGCCGCCCAGGATGAGAAGGATCGACTCCGACGGCTGGTTCATGGACGACAAGAAGAAGGCCAGCGCCAGCAGCCGAACTTCGGGCGCATTGCGTGCGTAGGACGCGCCGAAGATCAGGCTCAGCAGGGCGGGGGTCAGCGCCAGCAGCACCACGGTGTAGCCGCCGTTGAGGCCCGCCAGGAGGCGGCGGGTTCGGCCGATCGAGCTCTTCAGGCCCGCGACGCCGCCCTGGGCCAGGGCGCGGACTGCGCGGGGCTTGTCGAGCATGTCGACGGCCCCGGTTACGCTGAGGACGGGACTGCTGAGGGTGCGCGCCACGGTGAAGCTGGCGGCCGCGGCGGCGCCACCGAAGGCGCCGATCAGGAAGATGACCGAATTGTTGTAAAGCGTGTAGGGCAAGTGGTTGAGGGACTGCCACAGGGCGACGCGCGCGTGCGGTTTCCACACGCCGGGCAGGTCCCGCAGGCTTCCCGGCTTCGGCGGCCTGACGACCGCCGAGGTGAGGAACAGTCCCGCCGACGCCGCTGCCCAGGACGTCGCGCCGACCAGGGGTGGAAGCCGCCAGAGATAGACCGCAGCGGCCATGCCCACATTGATCACGAGGAACACAAACGAGCCCACTGCCGCCCAGATCGGCATCTGCGCCTGATAGAGCCAGCGCCGAGAGAACTCGGTGAGCAGCATCGTGGGACATACGAACACGCTGTAGACGAGCGCTCGAACGACCCATTGCATGGCCGGGCGGCTCCCGAAGAGGGCGTTCGCCGCACCCGCGACCAAGACCAGAACAAGCGCCGCGGCCCCGACACTGCAGAGATTGAACCAGAACCAACGATCATGCTTGCCGCCGTCGTCGGAGATTTCATTGGGACCGTCGAGCAGGAACGGAAGCACGACGTTCGCCCGGTGGAAGCCGTAGACGAAGAAATAGATGCCGAACGCCAGGCCTATGGAGCTGAACTCGGACTTCGACATGGCGCGCGCGAGCAGGGCGTTCGCCGCCATGTTCGCCACACCTTGCATTCCCTGGTCGCCGAACGACGCCAGGCGGGCGAGCCCCCCACGGCGAGGCCTCTCGAGCAGCGTTCGAAGGCGATCTGTCAGATGTTGATACATGGCGAGACGAGCTTTGCCTGGAGTTGTCATGCGTCGGGCCGGTTCGTCCACGCTCTTGGCGAGCGTGGCTGGGCGGCGGCCGCGTGCTCGCATCGCATTCTGCAAGGGCTGGGCCTGACGCTTTACTTCGATGCAAGTTGGTCGGCGTAAGGGTTGGGCACTGGCGGCGGGCGGCGCCGAGGCCCATTTACGGCTTTGCTTATCGGCGCATTTGCTTCCGAATATAGGACATTCCCAGACATGCTCGGGCTATTCCAGCCGAAGACATCCAAAGCCGAAAGCGCGCCCCCAGCACCGGCCCCCATACAGGCCCGGGGCTCGCCCGGCGCCGTGCTCTACGCAATCGGCGACGTTCACGGGCGCGCCGACCTTCTGGCCAAGTTGCTCCAACTCCTGCGCCAGGACGCGGCCGAAACCGCAGGCGACGCCCGCACATTGCTGTTGTTTCTTGGTGACTACGTCGATCGAGGCCCGGACTCCAAAGGAGTGATCGATCTGATTCTGAACGAAGAAAAGGCTGGTCGTTTCCAGATCACGGCCATCCGCGGCAACCACGACCAATATGTTCTGGATTTCCTGGAGACCCCCGGCAACGGCGGTCCCTGGCTAGACTACGGCGGGGGCTCGACCCTCGCCTCCTACGGCGTGCGACCGCCCCGGACGCGCACGGACAGCCAAGCCTGGGCCGAGGCGGCGAAGGCGCTTGCAGAGGGCATGCCGGCCGAGCACCTTGCCTTCCTCAAGGGTACGCACCTTGCCGCCAACTTCGGCGACTACGTCTTTGTGCACGCCGGCGTTCGCCCGGGTGCGGAGCTGAACGAACAGGAACCGATGGACCTGATGGCCATCCGCGGCCCCTTTCTCAAGTCGAAGCAGCCTCTGAGCGGCCGCGTTGTGGTGTTCGGGCATACGCCTTGCGATCGGCCGTACCTCAAAGACGGCAAGATGGCTCTGGATACAGGCGCCTATGCGACAGGCATATTGACAGCGGCGCGCATCAGCGAAGACCAGGTTCGGTTCATCCAGACCGGCTGAAGGCCTTCTCATCGTCCTTCAGCGGGGCTATTGGTGCAGGCCTGACCTGCCGAAAGCCAACCATAGCCATACACGGCTGCTTTTTTGTGCTGCCTCGCTTTGCTCTGAATGGTTCAGCTTGCAATCGAACGGACGGTTATCTTTTCTTGGTCGTTTCGGTCTAAGGTGACCTCCTGTAGCCCCGTGGCCCGCGTCTTGCATCTGTGAGGCGCAGGTGAAGGGCGGTCCCGGAAGAGGGCTTCCGGCGGCGTCGTCTGAAAGCGCTTTGCGCCCAACATTTGAGTCAAGCATGGACCAGATCGTAATGGACTCGGCCGCCGAGGGCAGCTCTCACGAACAGAAGACCTCCGAACCCGAATTCGACCTGCGCAGATATTGGTCCGCTTTCCGCAAGTATACGTGGACCTTTATCATCACGTCCGCAGTCGTGTTCATCGCGGTCGCTGTGGTTACGTTCCTTTTGACTCCACTCTATACCGCTACGTCACGGGTCGTGATCGATCCGAGACTCCAGGCGGCGGTCGACACCTCGGCCAATGCGTCCCAGCCAAGCTCGGTCATCGCCAAGCCTTCCGAGGCGGGCATGGTCGACAGCGAAGTCGAAGATTTGAAGTCCCGCGCGCTCACCGAGCAGGTGATCGCCGCGCTGCATCTGGATCGCGATCCGGAGTTCAACAAGGACATCAACCCGACCTTCATCCATAACCTCCTCGCCTCGCTCCGGCCCAAGCCCTCGGCCATTGGCGAGCACCTGGCGGTCGTCGACGCCGTCATGAAAGCGGCGGACGCACAGCGGTCCGGCGAAACCTACGTCATGGACGTGAAGTTCACCTCTCAGGATCCGGACAAGGCCGCCCTGATCGCTCAAACCTATGCCGACATCTACGTCTCGCAGTCGGCCAAGGTGAAAGCGCAGGCCACGGGAACCGCCAGCGACGTGTTGAGTCTGCAGCTCGACAAGCTTCGGCGTGACGCAGAGACCGCGGACGCCGCGGTTCAGCAGTACCGTACGGCCCACGGCCTGCTCAGCGCCGAAGGCAGCAGCCTGACCGAGCAGGAGATCGCGCGACTCAACCTCGACCTCTCTTCGGAGAAGGAGGATCTCGCGGAAGCGACAGCTCGCTTGAACACCGCCGAGCAACAGATGAAGCGCGGCGCCGGCGACGACGTGGGCGAAGCGCTCAGCTCTCCGGTGGTCATGAATCTGAGGGTCCAGCGCGCCACAGTCAGCCGGTCCCTGGCGGATCTGCAGACTCGCTATGGCCCACGCCACCCGGAAGTGCTCCAGGCCCAGCAGCAGCTTCACGACATCGACAATCAGATCAAGATCGAGATCAACCGGATCGTCTCCAACCTCAAGGCGCAGGCCCAGATCGCCCAGGAGAAGGTCTCCGCGGCCGAGGGCAACCTCAGTTCGTCGCGGTCGGTTCTGGCGCAGAACGGCGCCGCGGCGGTCGAGCTCAACGCCTTGATGCTGAAGGCCGACTCTGCACGCCAAGTCTATCAGGCCTTCCTGAACCGCTATCAGTTGACTGCGCAGCAGACCCAGGTCCAGCAGTCCGACGCGCGGATTCTCGCCAAGGCCGAACCGCCGACCCAACCATCCTTCCCGAACAAGCCGATCTTCCTCGCCCTCGGCGTGGTGCTGGCCGCCGCCGCCGGGGCCGGCATGGTGGTGCTGCGCAACATGCTCGACGCCGGTCTCTCGACGTCGGAACAGGTCGAGCAAAAACTTGGCGTCCAGTTCCTGGGATCGGTGCCGCTCATGGATCGGGGCCCTGCGCAGCGACGCGCCGTCGCCAGACTCGTGGTCGACAGTCCCGTGTCCGCCTACGCCGACTCCATGCGCAACGTGAGGGCGTCCATCCTGTTTTCGCGCCCGGGGACGGACGTGAGAACGGTGGCCCTGACCTCTGCCTTGCCGGGAGAAGGCAAGACCACCACCGCAATTAGCATGGCCCGCTCGGCGGCGCTCAGTGGCGCGTCCTGCATTCTGATCGACTGCGACGTGCGCCGCGCCGCATCAGCTCGAGCTTTGGAACTCAGGCCCGAGAAGGGCTTGGTCGAACTGCTGAGGGGCGAAGCGACCCTTCAAGAAGTGCTGGTTCGCGACACCCTGAGCAACGCTGTCTTTCTGCCGATCGCGGCCCCGCGCAGCGATGCTGACGACCTTGTCAGCACGCCGGCGATGCTGCGCCTGATCAGCGAGTTGAAGAAACAATATCAGTTCGTGTTCCTGGACACCGGCCCCGTGCTGGCCGTGGCCGACACCCGCGTTCTCGCTTCCGCGGTGGATGTCACCGTTGTTCTCACCCATTGGCGCAAGACGCCTAGAAAAGCCACGGCTGCCGCAATCCGGCTCCTCAACGACGTGGACGCCTTCGTCGCCGGGGTCGTGTTGACCCAGGTTAACCTGAAGGAACAGGCCAAGTCGGGGTACGGCGACGCCACCTACTATTACGAGCACTATAGGCATTATTACGCCCAGTAGGTGGAGGGCGGTGTCGGGACGTTGGATCAATGATCCAACGCCCCCCGGCCGACCGTAAAGCGGGGAAGCAGTAGTGAGCGCTTGCACAGATCAGAAGCGACGGGTTCTGATCATCGTCGAGAACCTTCCCGTTCCTCTGGACCGGCGGGTTTGGTCCGAGGCGACCGCGCTTGTTGAAGCGGGTTACGAGGTGTCCGTCATATGCCCGATGGGTGACGGCGCCTCGGCCAAGCACGAACGCTTGGACGGGGTGAACATATTCCGGCATCCGCTGCCCATAGAGGCGCGAGGCGGCCTCGGGTATCTGCTTGAATACGCCGTTGCTCTCTTCCATGAGCTCAGGCTGTCGTTCCTGGTTTCCCGGCGCGTGGGTTTCGACGTCATTCATGCCTGCAATCCGCCCGATCTGATCTTTCTGGTCGCGCTGGTCCACAGGCTGTTCGGCAAGCGGTTCCTGTTCGACCATCACGACCTCAATCCCGAGCTGTATGAAGCAAAGTTCGGGCGCCGGGACTTTCTCTGGCGGGTGCTTCGACTGTGCGAACGGGCGACCTTTGGCTTGGCCGACGTATCGATAGCAACCAACGAGTCCTATCGCCGGATCGCCATCGAACGCGGGGGCATGCCCGAAGACAAAGTCTTCGTCGTCCGGTCCGGCCCGAACCTGGCGCGCGTGCGTCCCACCGACGCCGATCCCTCCTGGCGGAACGGGCGTCGGTTCCTCGTCGGCTACGTGGGCGTGGTTGGACAGCAGGAAGGCTTGGACCTTCTCCTCGAAAGCGTCCACCACATCGTGCGCGAACGGGCGCGCGAGGATGTGCAGTTCGTGGTGGTCGGCGGCGGGCCGGAACTCGCCGCGGTCAAGACGCTCGCGGCCCAGATGCACCTCGACGATTACGTGACCTTCACCGGACGTGTCGAAGACGCGACCCTGCTGAGCGCCCTCTCCACGGCCGACGTCTGCGTCAACCCCGATCGTCCCAACGCCATGAACGACCTGTCCACGATGAACAAGATTATGGAGTACATGGCTCTCGGCAAACCCGTCGTGCAGTACGACCTCGTCGAGGGGCGGGTCTCGGCGCAGGAAGCCTCGCTCTACGCGACCAATACCGACACCAGTGACTTCGGAGACAAGATCCTCACGCTTCTGGATCAGCCCGATCTCAGGCGCTCGATGGGCGATTTCGGTCAACGGCGTGTGACGGAGCACTTGTCGTGGAGTGCTGAGAAGCCGAAGTTGCTGAAGGCCTACGACTGCATCTTCTCCGGCGCTGGCATGCGGGAGAAGGCGTCGTCCACGCCGGGCAGAGGGGCTGTTCCGTACAGAGCGGTTCTTGAAGGCACTGCGACCACGTCGCACGAAGCCGATCGACTCGAAGCCTAGAGCATGGTTCGCCTCTCAGTCGCGATGGGGTTGGCGTTCGGCCTAATTGCATGCGGATTCGAATTCCGCAGGGATCTGGGCGCCGAGCAGATCGGTGCTGACGCGGCGCTCGCCGCCCATGGGCACGTCCTTCCCGCCGACCTCCCGTTCTGGGAAGGGGTGTGCGGCGACGCCTGTCCGTCCCGGGCGCTGCTGGCCGGCGCCGCGGCGCGCGCGGGCGCCGCCCAGGGCAAACTCATTGCTCAACGCAACCGCCTCCTCAACGACGCCGAGGCCCGGCTCGCGCGATCCGTCGACGGGCGGCCCCTGGATGGCGAGAGCTGGATCGAGATTTCGTACGTGCGCGCCCTTCGGGACGGAGCGCTCTCGCCTTCCACTTTGGCCGCACTGTCTCACAGCTACAGAATCGACCGTTTCAATCGGCGAGGCGCGCTCTGGCGGCTACGTCTGGCGGATGCCGGCTGGGAACGTCTGGATGAGCAGACAAAGGCTCGGGCGCTGGACGAGGCAACCTGGCTGTGGGCGATCGACGGTCATGAGCGTGATCGCATAATGGCGAGCCTCGCGCGGACGGATTCCCGTTTGGCCTTCGGTGAACGGCTTCAGAAGCTGCATGGTACTTACGATTCAATCGCCGGTTAGGGGTGCGCGCGTCGCCACCGATCGCCGAATTCAGCGATTGGTAAAACCTATTCGTGTTTCTGGACGGCTCACGGACGAATACCGCTGATGACCACCATCTTGCATATTTCGGCCGATTTCCCTGATGCGATAGGTCAGGAGAAAACCTACGCAATTCGTCGCCTTGTCGAGAGTTCGAAGGACCATCGGCATATCGTCTATTCGCTGAACCGCTTCGACGGCTTGGTCGCTATCGAAGGTCTGGCATGCGGAATCGACCGGACCGCTGTCGCCTACGCCGCGCCGCCGAAGGGCATTCTGATGCGAACCCGCCTCGAGGCGGTGGCGCGGTGGATCGCCGCCGACCTCAGGCGCGCCGGAATCCGCCCCGACCTGGTTCACGCCCATAAGCTGGCGATCGAAGGCATTGTCGCGCAGAAACTCTCGGAAGAGTTTGAGTGCCGCCTGGCCGTCAGCATTCAGGGCGATTCCGACACCAAGGTGCTGGGCGTGCGCCGGGATCTTTGGACATTCTATCGTCGGCTCGTCGAACGTGCGGACGGACTGATGTCGGTCTCCAGATGGCCGGTCGCCAGGCTGAAGCCGATACTCGGCCCCGCTATCGATCGATGTGCGGTTATCCCTGCCCAGACGAACGCCGATGAACTGATGATTTCTCAGCCGGCCATCGCGCCCAAGCTGGTTTCTGTGTTCCATCTGAACGTTTGGCGCCGCAAGGGAGCCGACACCCTGGCCCGCGCGGCCACGATCGCCGGCCGCCAGTTGCCAAATCTCACGATCGACATCTACGGCGGCGGAACCGCGGTCATCCCTCTGCGCAAGGTGCTTCGCCGGTTTGACAAGGACGGTCGCATCAGGCTGGCGGGCCCTGTGCCGCACGACCAGGTGCAGTCGGTGTTGAACGGTTACAGTGCGTTCGTGATGCCGAGCCGCAGGGAGACCTATGGTCTGGCCTATGCCGAAGCCCTGTTCTCCGGCCTCCCGCTCATCTACTCGAAGGGCCGCGGAATTGATGGGATGATCCCAGCAGGGTTGGGCTACGCCTGCGATCCCTTCTCGCCGACGGATGTCGCGGCAGGCATTGTTGAGGTCATTGCCCGGGAAGCGGAGTTGAAGCGGGCGATCGCCGCCGCCCAGGCGTCGTCAGTCCTGGAATCGCTGCGCATGGATGCTTCGCGCCAAGCCTACGAAGCGTTTCTCGCCGCCGCGCTGATGGGCCAAGGCGCGCGAGGCTTGGCCCCGTCAAACGCCAAGGCGACTGCTTCCCACATGGGCTTGGGCCTGAGTTCCTCGTCGTAGGGCAGCGGTCGACTGGCAGGATCCCTTCTCCTGAGGTCGGTATAGCGATCGCTAAGGCCCCAGGTGGTCACGCCGCAGACGGCCGGCTCGTCCAGCGCCACGTCGAGGAAGTTGCTGACCGCGGACGCTGTTCGCCCGTCACGATCTCCTATGAAGGCCGGGATGCGGTCGAATACATCCAGTTCAGTGATCCTGATCGCCAAGCCTAGCCCCGCCACTTCACGCAGGTAGTTCCGGAAGGCCTTTCGATCGATCGGAACGTGGGTGAACAGATGGCCCTGCAGGCCCAGGCCGTGAACCGGCGCCCCCGCCGACTTGAGACGCTCCAACAGACGCAAGGTCGCGGCTCGACGGGCTTCCGCCGCCTCCGTGCTGAACTCGACCCCGTAGTCATTGTAGAAGAGCTTGGCCTGCGGCGCCGCCTGGTGGGCCAGAATGAACGCCTTGGCGACGTATTCGGGCCCGAGCCTGTCCAGGAACAGCGACTCCCGCAATCCGTCCGCGCGACGATGCTTCGGCTCAACCGCCTCGTTCACCACGTCCCATTCCAGCACCGTCGCGCCATAGCGGCTGAGGACGCTTTCGATCCGTTCGCTGAAGACACGCCAGCCATCGTCGCCGAGCGCCTGGGGCGCCCAGACCGGGACGTTGCGATGCCAGATCAGAGGGTGGCCGCGGACCTCAAGGCCCGACCGGCGCGCCCAATCGATCAGCCAGTCGGCCGGACCGGTCACCAACATCTCCGGCCTCGGCTGGAAAAAGCCCCACTTGAACTCCATCCCCGGCGTGATCGCACTGCATTGTCGGCGAATAAGGGCGGCGAAGGCATCGTCGCGCTGCAGGTCCCCCGCAGTCACTTCCGATCCGTACGTCAGGTTCCGACGGCCAGCGCGCTCACGAAGCGAGATGGATGGGTTGGGCGCGCGTTCCGAGTAGCCACAGCCAGCGAGGGCTGCAGCCAGACTCCCAGTCCCCGCGCCCAGCACTGCTCGCCTCGAGTACCCGCCCAACGAGGCCCCCAATTGCGGGAGTCATTGAACGTCCGGAAGACAGGACCGTCAATCAGGGCTGTACGAATGCTCCGTTCATGGCTTGGGCCAGGGGTTCGAACCAGTAGGCCAGCGCCGAGCGCTTCCTCGTCGGGACGACGACCTGGACCGGCAGTCCCGGCCTCAACTCGGTCGCGCCGCGCGCCTGGGATATCTTGGCCATCTCCGCGTCGGGCACCTTCAGGGTTGCGGTGAAGAAGCTTTGCCCGGTCTTCTCATCCGTAAGCGCATCGGCGGACACCCGTTGCACGATGGCATGCAGCACCGGCAGGGACCGCAGATGCAGGCCGACCAACCTGATCTGGGCCTCCTGGGCCACACGAAGGCTTTCTGCGTCCTTCGACGGCACGTGAGCCTCGATCACCAGCGCGGCGCTGCGAGGTACGATCTCCATGAGCGTCTGCCCGCCGGCGACCACGCCGCCGACGGTGTTCACGGAAAGGCCGACCACCGCGCCGGACGCAGGCGCGCGCACCCAGGCATGGTTCAGCTGCTGGCGTGCGGACTCCAGCTGCGCCTGCAATGTCTGTAGCTCTGCCTCGGCCTTGCGCCGGCCGTCGGCGATCTCGGCCGAGCGTTCGCTGTCGGCCTGCACGATCTGGAGGCGCGCCTGACCGGCAGCCTCGTGCAGCCTGGCGATCTCGGCCCGTTGCGCCCCGTCGTCGCCCTGCAGCGAGGCTTGGGTGCGCTCGAGAGATCGGACGCGGGTCAGGGGCGCATAGCCCTTGGCGGCCAGGGTCTTCACGCCGTCCAGCTCGTCGGAAATGAGCTGCTGCTGCTTCCGGTTCGCCTCCATCTGCCGCTCGCCGCCGGTGATCTGATCGGAGGTCTGGGCGATGGTCTGCAGCAGCACGGCGCGGCGCGTGCGAGCCGCCTTGAGGTCGGCGGTCAGCTCGCCCGTTTCGGCAGCCAGGGCCCGATCGGCGTCGGCCCGGTCGGCTCCCGTCAAGGCAGCGAATTCCGCGGGCGGAACGATGGCGGACAGGTTCAGGCGCTCGGCGTCCAGCCGCGCGATCTCGGCCTGGGTGTTGATCACCCTCGACGACAGCGACCGCTCGTTGGCGCGGGCCTGATCGGCGTCGATCTCGACCAGAACCTGGCCGGCGGCGACCTGGTCCCCTTCCTTGACGTGCAAGGCCGAAACTACGCCCCCGTCGGCGGTCTGCACGCGCTGGCGATGGCCCGACACTGTGACGACTCCCGGTGCGGCGACCGCTGCATCCAGCCGCACGAACGCAGCCCAGCCTACGAATCCCACGAAGAATATCGCGGCCAGGGCGCCGCCAATGACGATCTCGCGCCGCGGATCGTCGGTTTGGGCGGGCTTGGATCGAAGGCCGCCAGCGGTTTCCAGACTGACAACTGACATCCTAAGCCCTCATCCGCGGCTCGGCCGCCGCGCCCTCCTGCAGATCGCCGGAAACCCGTCTCATGCGCTCGGCCGCCTCGGCCAGACTGTCGAAGGGCAGGACGCCGCCGGCCCGCATGACGATCACCCGGCTCGCGTCCGCGAGGATGCGGCTGCGGTGGGCGACCATCACGACCGCCGTTCCGTTCTGGCGTCGTTCAGCCAGGGCCTTGGCAAGGGCTGTCTCGCCTTCGGCGTCCAGATTGGCGTTGGGCTCGTCCAGGACCAGGATCTTCGGATCCCCGAACAGGGCTCGAGCGATGGCGATCCGTTGGGTCTGGCCCACCGACAGCCCTGCCCCGCCGATCGAGATCGGCGTGTCGTAGCCCTGGGGCAGGCGGAGGATCATGTCGTGCGCATCGATCGCCTGGGCGGCGCGGACAGCCATGGCGTCGATCGTCTCGCGATCCTCGCCGAGATAGGTGCGGAACCGGGCGATGTTGTCCTTCACCGTCCCGGGAAAGAGCGCGAAGTCCTGCGGAACATAGCCCACGTAGCGCGCCAACCGTTCCGGGTCCCAGTCGCTCCTGGAGGCGCCGTCGATGCGGACGCCGCCAGAGTCGGGCCGCGTCGCACCGGCGATGATCCGCGCGAGCGTCGACTTGCCGGCCCCGCTGGGGCCCACGATCCCGATCAGCTCGCCCGGCATGACCTCGAAGCTGACATCCTCGAGGATGGGCGGGCGATCCGGTGACGCCTTGAGGCTGACGTGCTCGATGGTCAGATGGCCGGTCGGCGCCGGCAGCAGCGTCTGCGCCTCGCCAGTCTCGCCCGCGTCCAGGAGGTCGGTGAGCTTCCGGTGGGCGCTTCGGGCCAGCACGATGCTCTTCCACGAGCCGACGATATGCTCCACCGGCGCCAGAGTCCGCGTCAGCAGGAACGAGGCGGCGAAGATGGCGCCGGCCGAGATCTGGCCCTTGATGGCGAGATAGGCGGCCAGGCCCAGGGCTGCCGATTGCAGGATCAGGCGCGCCGCCTTCAGGCCCGCCACATAGGCGCTGGCGGACATGCTGGCCTGGACCTGAAGGTCGGTCATCATCCGACGGTCGGCGATCTGCTTCTGGACCAAGGCCTCGCGCATGCCGAGCGCCCTTACCGCCCCTGCCGAGGCCGAGACATAGTTCTGGGCGGCATAGGTGGCGCCGGCCGCCTCGTTGGCCTGTTGCAGCGGGCGGCGCGTAGCGCTCTCGTTCAGCCACGCCAGCCCCAGGAGGAGCAGGGCGCTGGCGAGCGCGGCGACGCCGAGCAGTGGACTGAGCAGCGACGCCGCGATCACGTAGATCGGGGCCCAGGGCACGTCGAGGGCGGCCAGGAGGCCCGGGCCGGCGAGGACCTGCCGGAAGAGGTCGAACTCGCGCATGGCCTGGGCGCGCGCCTCGGGCTTGAGCGAAGTCGATGCAAGCAGCGCCGACAGGACAGGTCCCGCCAGCAGGCGATCGAGGCGGGCGCCGGCCCGCACCAGGACGCGTGACCGCATCCACTCCATCGCCGCGAGCACGGCCAGAGAGACGACCACGACGACAGTGAGTCCGGCCAGGGTCACCACGCCGCCCGTGGGCATGGCGCGATCGTAGACCTGGATCATGTAGAGGGTCGGGGCCAGGTAGAGGACGTTCGCCAGCGCACTGAACGCGGCCGCCGCGAGGAAGTGCTTGCGGCACTCCTTGAGAGCCCGGCCGAGCTGTCCCCTCAGCAAGGTCCGCTCAAGACCGAAAACCATTCGACACTCCGATCCAACCTGCCCGCCGTGCGGTCCAGTTCGAGCGGTATGGTGAATGAGAGGCATTGACCCCTCGTAAACTTAACTTCGCCGGCGCCTGCCTTCCACGGCGTCACAACGCGTGTTACCGCAGGCCGTCTTCGCCTGGGCGGCCACGCATGCGTTGAAGGTGGCTTGAATAGAAATGGACATCACCCGGGGATGAATGACGCCGCAGCCACGCCCCCTGCCGACGCGGCCCTGGCGCGGCTCGACCTCGTCCGATCCGAACTGAATGCCTGGCTCTTCGCCGCGGCGCTGCCGACCTGGTGGTCGATGGGCGCAGACCTCGTCCGTGGCGGTTTCCGGGATGCATTGGACGCCCAGGGACGTCCCGCGCGTGAGCGAAGCCGGCTGCGGGTGCAGGCGCGGCAGGTTTACGTCTATGCGACAGCCGCGAGACTGGGCTGGGACGGGTCGTGCCGGCAGGCCGTCCAGCATGGCCTGGATTGGATCCTGAACCGGCATCGGCGCGAGGACGGCCTCTATCGAACGCTCGTGAGCATCGACGGGGATCCGTTAGACGAGACGGCGACGCTCTACGATCAGGCGTTTGTCTTGCTCGCTCTCGCCAGCGCGGCCGACTTCTTGCCCGCCCGGAAGGCTGACCTCGAGGAGGAGGCGCTTCGTCTGGCGCGGAACATCCACCGGGAATTCCGCCATCCGGTCGAGGGATTCGTCGAGAATGAATCGGGCAGGGAGTTCCAGGCCAATGCCCAGATGCATCTCTTCGAGGCGGCGCTGACCTGGAGCCGGGTGGGCGCGGATCCCTCGTGGCGGAGCCTGGCTGACGAACTCGGACATCTTTGCTGTCGACGGTTCATCGATCCCAAGACCGGCGCGCTGAGAGAGTTCTTCGACGACCAGTGGCGACCGGCGCCCGGAGAGCTCGGCAAGAGGATCGAACCCGGGCACCAGTTCGAATGGGCATGGCTGCTCGTCCAATGGAGCTGGCTGGATGGCGGCGAACAGGCTGTCAGGACGGCAGAGCGGCTCTTCGAGGTCGGGGAGCTCGGCGTGGACCACGGCCGGATGGTCGCCCAGAACGAGATGTCGGACAGTCTGGAGGTACAGGACGCGTCAGCTCGTCTCTGGCCGCAGACAGAACGCGTCAAGGCGGCCCACCTGCTTGCGGAGATCGCGCCGACCGAGGAGCTCAGGCAGGCTCACATAGAAGCCGTCAACGAAGCGGCTCGAGGATTGCAGCAGTACCTGACGGCCGCCGTCCCTGGGCTGTGGTGGGACGTGCTGCGCGCCGACGGCGCCTTCGTCGAGGAGCCCGCGCCTGCAAGTTCGTTCTACCACCTGATCGGCGCAGTCGCGGAGCTCAACGGCTTGCGGATCGTCGATCGACACCACACGGCCGCCGGCAAGGGATCGTAGAGAGTTCGTGGTCTAACATTTCGACATTGCAAAGACCTGCAAAGCGCATCCCAAAAGCGCCCCGCGATCCTGAGGGTCCGCGAGCAGCGCCGAAGGTTTCGATAACCCCAATGGGTCCCAAATGCCGGTGAACGGCCAACGAACCATCCGCAGTCGCGCCCCGCTACGACTGGGACTCGCCGGGGGAGGCACCGACCTCTCCCCCTATTGCGACATCTATGGCGGGGCGGTGCTCAATGCGACGATCGATAGATATGCCTACGCCTGCGTCAGCCTGACAGGCGGACGCGATCTGTCGCTGCGCGCCGACGACCTGGACGTAACGGAGACCTGCGCCAGCCACGACGCCGAGCCGAGCGGCCCCCTCGCCCTGCATCGCGGCGTCTACTGCAGGATCGCAGACCAGTTCCTTGGCGGCGAGCGTCCTGGCGTGTCGATCCAGACCATGATCGACGCCCCGCCCGGATCCGGCCTGGGATCTTCCTCGGCCCTGGTCGTGGCGCTGGTGGAGGCCTTTCGCGTCGCCTTCGACCTGCCGCTGGGCCTCTATGATGTCGCCCGGCTGGCGTTCCAGATCGAGCGGCAGGATCTGGGCTTGGCCGGCGGCCGGCAGGATCAGTACGCCGCCACCTTCGGTGGGGTGAACTTCATAGAGTTCCTCCCCGAGGAACAGGTCATCGTGAATCCCCTGCGGCTTCAGGCGGCGGTCAGTTTCGAAGTCCAATCCTCGATCGTCATCTGCTTCACGGGCCAGTCGCGCGCGTCGCAGGCGATCATCGAAAACCAGATCCGACAAATGGCGTCGGAGGACAAGGGCGCCATGGAGGGGCTGCATCAGCTCAAGGCGGACGCCTATGAGATGAAGCAGAAGCTGCTCATGGGAGATATCCAAGGTGTCGCCACCATCCTGAACCGCTCCTGGGAGGCCAAGAAGGCGACCGCCAGCCAGATCTCCAATCCCATGATCGAGAACCTCTGGAATGTCGCCATGTCCAACGGCGCGATGGGTGGCAAGGTTTCCGGCGCCGGAGGCGGGGGCTTCTTGATGTTCCTTTGCGACCCCAATCGGCGTTCGGGCTTGATGAGGGCGCTGCGGGAGGCCGGATCCCATCCGGACACGATCAGCTTCAGCGAAACCGGGGCTCAGGGATGGGCGGTTCCTTGGTCGGTTTGAACGGCGGCGCTCCGGAGCAGTGCGTCATCCTGGTCGGCGGCCTCGGCACGCGGCTGGGCGAGCTGACGAAAGGGCTGCCCAAGCCGCTCATGAATGTGGGCGATCGCCCGTTCCTCGCCTACCTGCTGTGGCACGCGCGGCGGTTCGGCTTTCGTCGCGTCCTGCTCCTGGCGGGCCACAGGGCCGAAGCGGTCCAGGCCTTCGCCGGCGAAGCCGCCTGGACGGACGGCCTGGAGGTCGAGGTCGTCGTGGAGCCCGAGCCGCTCGGAACGGGCGGGGCGCTTCGGCACGCGCTGAACCAACTGGACGAGCGCTTCCTGCTGCTGAACGGAGATTCACTGTTTGATTTCAACTGGCTGGACCTCTGTGCTGTCGGCGCAGCGCATCCCGAGGCACGCATCGTCATGAGCTTGCGCCAGGAGTCGGACGCCAGTCGTTTCGGCGTTGTCGTGACGGACGGCGACAAGGTGCTCCGCTTCGCCGAGCGCGGCGACGCCAGAGGCGGGGCGATCAACGGCGGAGTCTATCTGATGGACCGTGCCGTGGTGGCCGGCATTTCGGCGCCGTCGTCCTTCGAGCGTGACGTCCTGCCCGGCATGGCCGCCGAAGGCAGGGTCTTTGCGCGCCTGCAGCGGGGCTTTTTTCTGGACATCGGCGTGCCGGACGCCCTGGCGTCTGCACAAACCCTGGTCCCCGGCAGCACCCGGCGCGGCGCCGTATTCTTCGACAGGGACGGCGTGCTCAACATCGACCATGGCTATACCCATCGGTGGATCGATTTCGAGTGGGTGCAAGGCGCCGTGAGCGCGGTCAAGGCCGTGAACGACAGCAACATGTTCGCTTTCCTGGTCACCAACCAGGCAGGCGTCGCGAGGGGCTATTACGACGAGCGGACCGTTCATGAGCTGCACGAGGCGATGCAGGCCGCGCTGCGGGGCCACGGCGCTCACCTCGACGATATCCGCTATTGCCCGCACCATCCTGAAGGGGTCGTGCCCGACTATGCCGGCGACTGCGGCTGCCGAAAGCCGCAGCCCGGAATGATACTGGATCTGCTGAGCCGCTGGCCGGTCGATGTGAGCGCCAGCCACCTGATCGGCGACAAGCCCAGCGATATCGAGGCGGGCGCGGCGGCGGGTCTTCAGACGACGCTCTTCACCGGGGGCAAGCTGGACGAAACCGTGTCCGCGATCCTGCGCACGGGCCACGCGGGCTCCCGCGCCGAGGGGCGAGCGTAATGGCGTACCTTTGGCTCATGCGATGGCCGCCGTTTTCGCCGCTGAAGGGCGGCGACATCGACTACTCAAGGGAGCTGACGAAGAGCCTGGCTCAATGCGCCCCGATCGACGCCCTGACCTTTTCCTTTCCCGGCGTCACCCCTCCCCAGGTGGAGGGCATGACGTGGCGGCAGATCGATTTCCCCGAGCCGCCGCGTTTGGCGAGCCTGGCCTCGGCCTTGCCCAATGTCGCCTTCCGGCACGCCAGCACCGCCTATCTGG
>CAZTMF010000004.1:0-25832 GCA_964614675.1 uncultured Caulobacteraceae bacterium
CATATTTTCCGGCGATCTCGGGGCCGATCCGGCAAAAGCCCAGTTCCTGCTCAATGTCAGCAATGACGAGTGGTTCGACGGCTCGATCGGCCCCGCCCAGCACGCCCACCATGCGCTGCTGCGCGCCGTCGAGACCGGCCTGCCGATGCTTCGCGCCACCAATTCCGGCATCACCTTCTTCGCCGACCCGCTCGGCCGCGTCACCGCCCGGCTGGCGGCGGGCGAGCCCGGCGTGCTCGACGGCGTGCCCGCCAACAAGATCGCCGAGACGATCTTCGACCGCTTCGGCAATTGGCCGTTCTTCGGCGTGGTGTTGCTGGGCCTCATCATCGCGGTGCTGAGCCGGACGCGGCGCTCTCGCAATAGGGCATAGATTTCCCGCAACGCTCGCCACGGCATATCAAGCTTTCTTTATATCCCGCTTGACCGCATCCCCTTGCGGTGACAGAACCACGCCCGAACTGCGCGAATTTTCGCGTTTTGGGGCAATTTTTCGGGGTTTCGGCTTTGCGGTCCTCCTATCTCTTCACCTCTGAATCGGTTTCCGAAGGTCACCCGGACAAGGTCTGCGACCGCATCTCGGACGAAATCGTCGACCTGGTCTTCCGCGAGGCCAAGAAGACCGGCATGGATCCGAGCCAGGTGCGCATCGCCTGCGAGACGCTGGCGACCACCAACCGCGTCGTCATCGCGGGCGAAGTGCGCGTCCCCGAGACGCTCCTGAAGCACGGCAAGGACGGCAAGATTCTCCACGACGTGGCCGGCTCGCCCATCGTCAATCCGGCCAAGTTCAAATCCACCGCCCGCAAGGCCATCAAGGCCATCGGCTACGAGCAGGCGGGCTTTCACTGGAAGACCGCCCGCATCGACGTGCTGCTGCACGGCCAGTCGGCCGACATCGCGCAGGGCGTCGACGAAAAGGGCAACAAGGATGTCGGCGCCGGCGATCAGGGCATCATGTTCGGCTACGCCAGCCGCGAGACCCCCGAGCTGCTGCCTGCCCCGATCTACTACGCCCACAAGATCCTCGAAGTCCTGAAGGATGCCCGGCAGGCCGGCGACGGCGATGCCAAGAAGCTCGGCCCCGACGCCAAGAGCCAGGTCACCATCCGCTACGAGAACGGCATTCCGGTCGCGGTGACGCAGATCGTCGTCTCGACCCAGCACGTCGATGCCTCGCTGACCTCCGATGACGTCAAAAAGATCATTGAACCTTATGTGCGCTCGTCCTTCCCCGAGGGCTGGATCAGCAAGGACACGGTCTGGCACGTCAACCCGACCGGCAAGTTCGTCGTCGGCGGCCCCGATGGCGACGCCGGGCTCACCGGCCGCAAGATCATCGTCGACACGTACGGCGGCGCGGCCCCGCATGGCGGCGGCGCCTTCTCGGGCAAGGATCCCACCAAGGTCGACCGCTCGGCCGCCTACATCAGCCGCTACCTGGCCAAGAACGTCGTGGCCGCCGGACTAGCCGACAAGTGCACCATCCAGCTCGGCTATGCGATCGGCGTCTCCAAGCCCCTGAGCTTCTACGTGGACCTGCACGACACCGGCCGCGTCGATCCGGCCAAGCTGGAAAAGGTCCTGCCGGAGCTGGTCGGCGGCTGTTCGCCCCGCTCCATCCGCGAGCACCTGGGCCTCAACAAGCCGATCTACGCCCGCACCGCCGCCTACGGCCACTTCGGCCGCCAGCCCGACGCCGAGGGCGGCTTCTCCTGGGAGAAGACGGACCTGGTGGGCGAGCTGAAGGGGCTCGTGTAACCGCCACCGACGCCTCAGGGCTGACCATCCGGACCGCCGCCCAGAGAGACCTGGGCGGCGGTCTTCGTTTGCGGCGTGGCTTCGGAGTCATGGAGATGTCGCCGAATCTCGCCTAGGCTTGCGCTGCGTCTGCCGAACAGGCTGATCTATGGCCGGCGTAGACGGAAGGAGGCTCGTCTTCAGTCGCTCCGTGTTCGTTTCATCCGATCGTCATGGCCTCGGCCGGAGGCGCGCTCATGCAGGTGCTTGAGCATCCGCCGCCGGGTCGTCCCGCCCTGGTCCTGAACGCCGACTACCGGCCCTTGTCCTATTACCCCCTGTCGCTGTGGCCCTGGCAGGAAGTGGTCAAGGCGGTGTTCCTCGACCGTGTCGACGTGGTCTCGACATATGACGATGCGGTGATCCGCTCGCCGTCCTTCGAGATGGCCCTGCCGAGCGTCGTCTGCCTCAAGCACTTCGTCACCCAGGACCGGCCCCCGGCCTTCACCCGGTTCAACCTGTTCCTGAGGGACGCCTTCAGCTGCCAGTACTGCGGCTCGGGCGACGACCTGACCTTCGATCACATCGTTCCGCGCTCACGCGGCGGGCGCACCACCTGGGAGAACATCGTCACCGCCTGCGCGCGCTGCAATCTGCAGAAGGGCGGCCGTACCCCCCGCGAGGCGGAGATGTATCCGCGCCACAAGCCCCAGCGGCCGAACATGCACGAGCTGCAGGAGCGCGGCCGCAGGTTCCCGCCCAACCACCTGCACCACAGCTGGCTCGACTACCTCTACTGGGATATCGAGCTGGAAGCGTAGGGGCGTTTGGCCCCGGAGCGAACGACGACAATGCAGGGCAAGGTGGTCGTGGTGACCGGGGCGACCTCCGGCATCGGCGAGGTGGCTGCGATGCGGCTAGCCGGACAAGGCGCTCGGATCGTCTTCATCGCCCGCGATCCCGCACGGGCCGAGACCACACTCGCGAAGCTGCGCCAAGCGGGTCCGGACGCCGCGCACCGCGCCCACATGGCCGACCTGTCGCTGATGGCGGACACGCGGCGCGTCGCCGCCGAGATCGCCGCTGCCGAGCCGCGCATCGACGTGTTGATCAACAACGCCGGGGCCGTGTTCGACCGTCGCGTGATGACCTCCGAAGGCCTGGAGCTGACCTTCGCCCTGAATCACATGGCCTATTTCGTCCTGACCGAGGGGCTGAAGGCGCGCCTTGTGGGCTCGGCGCCGGCCCGGATCGTCAGCACCGCCTCGGCGGCCCACCAGGGCGCCCGGCTCGACTTCGAGGACCTGCAGAGCTCGAGGTCGTTCAGCGCCCTGGGCGTCTACGGCCGCTCCAAGCTGTGCAACATCCTCTTCACCCGCGAGCTCGCCCGGCGGTTGGCCGGCACGGGGGTCACCGCCAACTGCCTGCATCCGGGCGTGGTCGCCACCCGCTTCGGCGACAACACCGGCGGCTTGCTCCGGCTGGTGATGCCCCTGGTCAAGCGCCTCTCGATCTCGCCGGAGCGGGGCGCCGAGACCATCGTCTATCTCGCCGCCTCCGCGGAGGTCGAAGGCGTTAGCGGGCTCTATTTCGCCAAGTGCACGCCGGCGACGCCCTCGGCCGCCGCCCGGGACGACGCCGCCGCCGCGCGGCTCTGGGAGGCTAGCGAACGCCTTGCAGGCGCCGCGGCGTAGGCCGTCGGCCGGCGCCTCGAACGAAGATTTGGCGCCCCCTGCCCGACAGGTCCGTCAGACGCGCTCGTACACGCCCGCGATGCTGTGCATGAAGAAGTCCGAGTTGCGACCGAATATCGCCGCGGTCCGGAGATAGATCGACAGCAGCTTGGACGGCCGGCGCTTCCATTTGCCTCGCCCGTAAGGAAGGTAATAGGGATAGAGTTCGAAGTACTGACCTACGTTGTCGTAGTGCATGAACTTCGACTTCAGGCGAAATCCCTTCAGGTGCCTGCGGACGTCGACTGGCGTCCAGAACAGGTTGCCGGCCTGCTGGCGCGATCGCCCGCAAATCTTGGCATAGACATTTCGCAGCCCCATCGGCAGCCAGTGACAGAAGGGCAGCCCCGTGTCGTGCTGGATGACAGGAAAGGCCCCGTTCGGGGTAGTGAAGACGATGTACCGCTTGGCCGTCCGTCTCAGGTCGTCGAAGGCCTCGACATTCCGATAGACGTGCTCCAGGACCTCGATGCAGTAGACGGCGTCGGCCTCCTGATCCGCCAGGGGGCTCGATCCCAGCGCGCCGACCCGGAAATCGATCCGGTCTCCCAGTCCCAGCACCTCGGCGATCCGCCTGGCCGCCTCCAGCCGAGGGGGATCCATATCGACCGCAATGACCTTGAGGTTCGAATGGGCCGCAAAGGCTATGGCCAGGAAACCGTAGCCGCAGCCCAGGTCAGCGACCGTGCCGGCCTCCAGCGGGCAATGCTCCACGAACTTTCGCCGGTAGTAGTCGATCGCCTGAGCGATATCGAGGTCCTTGTACTGACTGTCTTTGAAGTGAGGGACCTCGCGAACTTGCTGAAGAACCTCCGGCGAAATCTGCATTTGTAACCCCTGTACGGACTGAGCAGGTTAGTGGAAGTGGGCGCTGCGGAAAAGGCCGGCGCCGTGGTCTCGAGGGGCGGCGCCCGCCCAGTGAGCAGAACCGGGCCGCGCTCGCAGAGCCTGGCTCAGGCGGCGGCGCCCGTCAGGTCACGTGGCGGCCCCGGCCGATGTGGCCGACGAAGGCGGCGCCGTCGTCTTCCCAAAGCAAGGCCGCGAAGTAACCCACGCTGCCGTAGAGCTCCGAGAGTTGGGCCTCGGCCGTACCCGCCTTGCCGCGGCCGCTTTCGGCCACGTCGGCGTAGCGCCCCACCAGCCGGTAATCCCTGAGGCGGCGCAGCCCGGGATTGAAGGTGAAGCCGTGCCAGAAGATCTCGACGTCCCGCTTCACCGGCCGCCACGAGGCGCCGTTGGTCGTGCGGTCGACCGGCTCCCAGCCCGCCGCCGCCCTCAGCGCCACCTGCAGGCAGAGCGGCTCGCCTTCGAGAATGGCGATGGATTTCTCCATGAAGCCGGGCCGCAGGAATCGCCAGTCGTCTTCGAGATGGAAGATGTAGGGCGTCTCCACTCGGCTGTAGGCCAGGTCGATGGCGCGGATCTGGCCGACCCGGCCGCCAGTGTTGATCCACTCGATGGGCCGATCGGCGAAGGCGGCCTTGACCCCATCATCCGGATCCCGCTCGCCGTCCTCGACCACGATCACCTTGGTGTCGGGGTGGGTGTCGGCTTCGAAGAAGCTCTTGAGGGTCTGCTCCAGGAGATCGTGGCGTTGACAGCTCGTCACCACCGCGGTCACCCGCCGATCTTCGACGGCGAACTCCGACGACGCCATCAGGTCCACGAGGCGCGCCTTCAACATCAGGGCGCGATCGGCGAAGGGATCGGTCTTGGCCCCGCGAGCCTTCCAATTCGATCTGGCCTCGGGGTAAGCGGCCCAGTGCCAGCGCAGCTGTTTGCGTAGCTGCTCGTAGCGCTGGCCGAGGGCCTTCCGCTCCGCCCAAAGCGTCGACAAGGCCGCGTTCAGGCCATCGACGCGGGCGCGCTCCGCCTCCAGGCGCGCCTTGAGCTTGGCCACCTTGGACCGCTCGTGATCGAGCCGCTCAGCTGCTGAGGGTTGGCGCGGCTCCGTGGGTCGGGACGCCTTGCGCGTCGGCCTGAGGAGATTGCCGATCATGATCGTTCTTGGACCCCTGTGCTGGACGAGCGCGCAACGACACTAATGGACAAGCCTGGAGCGACCCAGAGACGCGCTGGTCCTCGCCGACATGAAAACGGCTTGGGCGACATGGCTGGCAGGGTCGTCCTGAGCTGTCGAGCCGGGAGGGCGTCCGGCCGGTCTTCGGCGCCGACCACGCCGCCTGAGCGCCGGTTCAGGCCTGGGCGAGCGCCAGCAGCCGCGCCTGGAAGGCGTCGATGATCTTCCGCACCGCGGAGTTCTTGTAGGCGAGCGGGCCCGTTTCGTCCTCGGGGTGCACGAACATGGTGGCGTTGGCCTCGAACACCAGCACGCGGCCGTCGGGCAGCACCGAGAAATCCACACCGCAGAAGTCGAGGTCGAGCGTCAGGCCGATGCGGGCGATGGCGGTCCAGGCCCGCTCGCCGAGCGCGCCGACCGGATCCTCCAGCAGCCTGCGCTCCTCGGTCCGCCGGCCCTCGTCTTCGCCAGCCCCGGAGGAGTCGTAGTGCACCATCCAGTGGCGCGATCCCGCCCAGTGATAGGGGAAGGCCCGCCGGTCGACGAAGACCACCCGGCCCTTGCGATAGAGGCCGTCCGCCGAGCGGTAGTCGTGGTAGGCGGTGACATACAGGTCCTGCTCGCCCAACGCGGCGACGGCGGCCTCGAGTTCATCCCAGGTCAGGGCCCGCTCCAACCCCTTGCCGCCGTGCGAGCCCGTGGGGCGGACCAGCAGCGGGGGTCTGAGCCCCGTCTCGGCGACGGCGCGGCGGGCGCCCAGGCGGACGATCGCCGCGTGTTCCACCCGCGCGGCGGCGGGAACCACCACATCCCCGATCCCGCCGAGCGTCACCGGCGTCAGACTGCGGGAGGTGCGCGGGATCCTGGCGGGGTCGTTCAACACCGGGCGGCTGCAATGCCGCAGGAATCGCTGGACGGCGCCGGCCGAAGGGCCTGCCAGGTCCGGATCGCCGATGGTGTTGAACACCACGTCATAGGGCGGCAGTGAAGTGAACTGCTCCTCGCGCGCGTGCTCCATGTACCAGATC
Organism: uncultured Caulobacteraceae bacterium; assembly: GCA_964614675.1. Taxonomy (GTDB): domain Bacteria; phylum Pseudomonadota; class Alphaproteobacteria; order Caulobacterales; family Caulobacteraceae; genus JANWHQ01. The sequence continues at coordinate 6,522 of CAZTMF010000004.1, forward strand.
AGCCGGGTGCAGTGCTGGGCGGGGAGGATATGCCGGTAGGGGATGTTGCCGGCCGCCTCGGTGGCCAGCACCAGGACGGTCATCCGGCTATCCGGCGCCGGCTCCAGGAACAGGCTCTGGCGCGAATAGGCCTCGTCGAGCAGGGCGTTGGCGGCCTGGACCTCGCCCCGGCGCTCGAGGATCTCCGCCAGGGTCTGGCTGGCCAGCGCATGGCTCGGATCGCAGCGGAGCGCCAGGCGGCTGTGGTGCTCGGCGCCTTCCTCGATCCCGACGCTGAGGTAGAGCGCGCCGAGGCCCGCGTGGGCCACCGCCAGCTTCGGCGCGAGGGCGAGGGTTCGCTTGAAATAGCGCTCGGCGTCCGCCGGCCGATCGAGCGCGACATAGGCCTGGGCGAGTTCGAGCTGGGCATTGGGGTCCTCGCCGTGGATCACGGCGGTCAGCTCCAAGGCCGTCAACCGTGGATCGCCCGCCTGCAGCTGCTGCACCGCCGACGCGCGCGCCATCTGGGCCGTCGGCAGCCCCGGGGCTGACGCCAGCGCCATCTCGGCCGCGGCGAGGGCCTCGGCCGCGCGGCCCGCGGCGAGCAGTTCGTGGGCCTGGGCCGCATGCTCCTGCGGCGACTGGCCGGGACCCGCGGCGACGCTATGCTGGAGTCGGGACACCTTGGGCCGCCCGCAAATACTCGCTCGAGCGGCCTCGACTCAGGCCGCAACCAGAAGGATGTGCGGCAATCGCTTACACCAAGTTTACGCCATCTGAGGCGCCGCGAACGCGGGGTCCCGGGCGAAGACGAACCGCGACCCTGTTCCGCCATCCGCCCGCAGCACCCGGACCTCCGCGGCCTCGCCCGCCTCGGCGAGCAGCTCGCCCAGCCGCCGCGCGGCCCATTCGGCCTGATCTCTGGTCTCGAACATCCAGGGCTCGGACATGCCCCGTTGCACGCACCAGCCGCCTTCTATAGGCGCCACAACGATCACTTCGGCCATCATCGCCTCCGTCGCCCAGCTTCGAGGACGTGGATGTCAGATTCGCATGACAACTCCGTGGAGGGCGGCTCGCCCGCGAGCAGCTTCGTCACCCGCTTCGCGCCCTCGCCCACGGGCCTGCTGCATCGGGGCCACGCCTTCTCGGTCCTGACCGCCTTCGAAGCGGCGCGGACGGCGGGCGGACGCTTCCTGCTGCGCGTCGAGGACATCGACGCCGAGCGCTGCCGGCCCGAGTTCGAGGCGGCCATCTACGAGGACCTGGCCTGGCTCGGGATCGATTGGGAGAGGCCGGTCCGGCGCCAGTCCGAGCATCTGGCCGACTACGAGGACGCCCTGCGGCGCCTGAGGGACATGGGCCTTCTCTACCGCTGCTTCCGCACCCGCAAGGAGGTGCTGGACGAGATCGCCCGCGCGCCGCACGGACCCGAGCCCACACCCTTCAGGGGCGGCCCCCTGCCACGGGCGGAGGAAGAGGCCCGCGTCGAGGCGGGCGAACCCTTCGCATGGCGCCTGTCGCTCGACGCCGCGCGGGCGCGGCTCGGCCGGGACTACGACATGCTCGGCTTCCTGGAGGTCGGCGAGCGGGCCGGGCAGTTCGATGTCATGGTGATGGAGGCGGAGCCCGAGATCGTCGGCGACGTGGTGCTGGCCCGCAAGGGGCTCGGCGTGGCCTATCACCTGGCGGTGGTGGTCGACGACGCCTTGCAGGGCGTCACCCAGGTAATCCGCGGCGAGGACCTGTTCGAAGCCACCAACATCCAGGTGCTGCTGCAGCGCTTGCTGGGCCTGCCGACCCCGACCTACCGCCATCACCGGCTGCTGCTGAGGCCCGACGGCAAGCGCTTCGCCAAGCGGGACGAGGCCGAGACCTTGCGGGCGATCCGCGTCTCGGGCGTCACAGCGGCCGATCTCCGTCGCGAGCTGGGGTTCTCCTGAGGCCGGCGGATCAGCCGACGTCCAGGGCCTCTTCGTCGCAGACCACCTCCGCCAGGGCGTCGAACTCCGCCGCTTCGGCCTCCGAGAGGGCGACCGCCGGAGAGGCGGCGGCCGGCGCCTCGCTGATCCCGCCCAGGAAGCTTTTCTTGAACACGTCCATCACCCGGCCGACGCCTTCGGCCGTGATCGTGCGCAGGTCCTCGGCGAAATAGCGCCCCCGCGCCTGCGGGCCGGTGATGATCTCGTAGGAGGGGAAGTAGCAGACCTCCGGGTCGCTCGCCGCCACCACATCAGCCGCCACCCTGAGGGCGGCCTTGCTGTAGGTGGTCGAGACCAGGACGTGCCTTGGCTCGTAGGTGGCGACCAGGGGCACCGGCGAGACGGTAAGGATCAGCCGGACGGCCGGATTGACCACGCGCAGCTTGCGCACGAAGGCCGCAAGATCGGCGACCATCTCCTCGACGGTGAAATTGTGGAAGGCGTAGTCTTCTCCAGGCTGGCCGCCGGCCACGCCGGGCGCCAGCGGGAACACCGCACCGTCGCGCGTGGACACCCAGGCCTCGGTCAGGCCCAGGGTGAAGATGAACACGCTGCAGGTTTCGAACATCTCGCGCACCGCCGCGAAGTGGGCTGGCCGCGCCGCCTCGACCGCCTCGGGCGATCCGAACCCTTCCGGCTGGATGCGCGGGCGGAAGGGATCGACAAAGGCGCCGTCTTCCCTCAGCCATGCGCGGTCGACGGGACGGAAGGTTGCGTAGGCGCGCTCGAAGGTCTGGAGCAGCTGGCGGGGGGTGTAGATATTGCCGAACCGGGCGGGGAAGACGCCCGCTCCCTCGCCGTCCGTCTCGGTGACCAGATAGCGGTATCCACTCTCGTCCAGGACGCGGGAGATGTGCTGGGCGAAACAGCTCCCCGCCGTGGCGATGGGAGCCGTCGGGGCGATGCGGAACGGCGCCTCGATGACCGGGTCAGTCTCTTCCGAGACGGCGCGCCGCCAGAAGGCGTAATCCGGAAGATCGGCATAGGGATGGGTCATCCGCTCCTCACTGGCTCAGACGCCCTCGCGCCGCAGGGTCTCGACGACCGGCGCCATCCGCTCGAGGACCAGCTCTCGCGGAAAGCGGGCGTAGTCGTGGTAGCCGTGGGCGATCAGCGTCCGCAATCCCATCTTGGGCTTCAGCGCCCCGGGGTGGAAGCACATCGAGCCCTCCAGCCCCAGCCGCCGCGCGATCTCGGGATAGACCGGCCAGTTCCCCAAGGGGGCCATGACGTCTGAAGGTTCCGGATCCGGCTGGCCCATGGCGACGTCCAGGCGCTCCCCGATCTGACGCGCCAGCCAGTCCAGCACGATCGGCTTGGGATGGACGGGCACGTGCATGAAAGGCCCCTTCGCCAGCCAGTCCTGGAGCGCCGGCGCGATATCCATGCCGCATTTGCGCGCCTCGCCGATCAGATGCGCTTCGGCCTTGGGGTAGACGTCGAAATAGCCGAGCACCCCGTAGATGTAGGCGTTGAACAGCTCCGCCGCCCGCGGCCTGGGCAGGCCCATGGCGTAGGCCGCCGCAATGATCGCCGAGCGGTTGCCGCGCAGGCCGCCGAGCTGCGCCTGCGAGGTCAGAAGGTCGGGATGCAGGCCCCGGAACGTCACGCGCGGGAAGCGGATGATGGTCCTGCCCTGCGCCGCCAGGGCGTCGGTCGCCAGGACGCCGTGGCTGTCGTTCAGCGGCTGGGTGGCGATCCATTCGGCATCGGCATGACGGCCGAGCATGGCGGCCCTAGCCTCGTCGTCGACACTCTCGCCGAGGCCGATCGTGCGGACCTCCAGGTCGGGACAGGCGCGGCGGAGGCTGCGGGCGACGCCATAGGCCTGGCAGTTGCCGATGACCAGGAGCTTGGGCCGGGCGCGGGCGCGACGGCCGCCGGACGAAGTGACCGAAAGCCCGTAGAGCTCAGCCTCCTCGACCTGGGTCATGGCCTCCAGGCTGGTGGGGTCCCATGCCAGGAGCTTGCGCCAGCCCAGACGGGCCGCCTCGGGGCGCCCGAGGACGGACAGGCGGCGGGCGGCGGCGCGCAGGGCGAGGATGTCCTTGCGTGAACCAGCCTCCGGCGCCGCGTGGTCGGGCAGGGCCGCGAGCGCCGCGCAGGACTGGGCGTCCGTCCCGCCCTCGATCGCCAGTTCCAGGAGCCGGCCCGACGCCTTCTGGTCGCCCGGGTCCAGCACCAGCAGCTGGCGCCACGCCTCGATCTCCGGCGCGGACCAGCCGAGCGCGCGCCGACAGAAGGCGAGCCGCCGCCAGGCGAGGCGATCCTCAGGGTTCAGGCGCGCCAGGGCGTGCAGATGCGGCTCGACCTCTGCCGTCCGGCCGGCGCCGACCAGCAGCTTGTGGAGCTGGCGATGGGCGTCGGCGTGGTCCGGGGAGTGCTCGGCCATCTCCTGCCAGACGACGATCTCCCGATCGCGTTCGCCCAACTCCCGCAGCAGCTTGGCCAGGAGCGGGCGCAGGGCGCGCCGGCCCGGCTCCAGATCCAGCGCCGTCTCCAGATGCTGGACAGCCTGGCGCGTCCGGCCGTCGGCCAGGGCCTGTTTGGCGCGGCCGAGCCAATCGTCCGCCGATCTCCGCCGCGTGACCCGGGACGCGAGCCTGGCGCCCAGCCTCGCCCAGGCGCCTGCGGACACTTTGATGCGGCCGGGCTCGTTTGGCATGCCTCGGCCCTAGCGCGAATGGCGCGCCACCGTCCAGCCAGCGGGCTCCGGACGGGGTTTCCCTGGACCGCGGGCTCTGTCAAATCGGGGCATGAGCAGCGCCTCTTCCCGCGGCCCGGCGATCGCCGCCCTGATCGCGGGCGCCCTGGCGATCGCCTTCTCCCCGATCTTCGTGCGCCTGACCGGGACGGGGCCCGCCGCGGCGGGCTTCTGGCGCCTGGCTCTGGCCCTGCCGGCCCTCGCCGTCATGGCCTGGATCGGGCGCAAGCCGGGCGGCGCCCACGGACCCCGTCCCCTGACCCTCCTGGCGGGGCTCTTCTTCGCCCTCGACCTCGGCTTCTGGCACTACGGGGTGAAGTTCACCACCGTCGCCAACGCCACCATCCTGTCGAACCTCGCCCCGGTGGTGGTCACCGCAGCGGCCTGGCTGATGCTGGGAGAGCGGCCGGGCAAGGCCTTCCTCGCGGGCCTGGGACTGGCGGTCGCGGGCTGCTGGGCGATCGCCGCGGCGGGCGCCGGCGGGGCGGGCCTTGACCCGCCGCTCGGCGACGGGTTCTCGGTCGCCACGGCCGTCTGGTACGCCGCCTATATGCTCTGCGTGAGGAAGGTCCGCGCCGGGCAGTCGGCGGTGGAAGTCATGCTCTGGTCCACAGCGACCGGGGCGCCCCTGTTGCTGATCGCCGCCGCGCTGCTGGGCGAGCGGGTCATCCCGCCCACGCTGGCCGGCTGGGGCGCGTGCATCGGGCTCGGCCTGGTGCATATCGTCGGCCAGGGGTGCATCGCCTGGGCGCTCGGACGGTTGCCGGCGGCGACCGCTTCCGTCGTGGTGCTGGTCCAGCCGGTGGCGACCGCCATCCTGGGCTGGCTGATCTTCTCCGAGACCATGCGGCCGCTGCAGATGCTGGGCGGGGCGGCCGCCCTGGCGGGGGTGGTCGTCGCCCAGTTCGCCGCCGCGCGGGCGCCGCCCGAGGCCCTGGCCTAGAGCGTGAAGTCCGCGTTCGACAGGCCCGAATGGTCGCCGGTGAGCCAGATCCGCCCGTCCACGGTGTTGTCGTCGTCGTCGTAGAGATCCACGACCGTGCGGTTGTGGGCGGCGTCGTAGGTGACCACGATCTCGTGCGCCGTGCCGACGGTGTGGCCCCCGACCACCTGGAAATCCGCCGAGATCGCGGAGACGTCGATCTTGTCACCCGCTGAGAAGTCCGTGATCGTGTCGGGGGCGGCGACCGCGATGTCGGAGATGTAGTCGAACGCAAAGGTGTCGGCGCCGGCGCCGCCGGTCATGATATCCCGGCCCGCGCCGCCATCCAGCAGGTCGCTGCCGTCGTTGCCGTTCAGGTTGTCGTTGTCGTCGCCGCCGAAAAGGGCGTCATTGCCGGCGCCGCCGATGAGCTTGTCGGTCCCGCTCCCACCGTCGAGGGTGTCGTTGCCGGAGCCGCCGTTGAGGGTGTCGTTCCCGTCGCAGCCGCAGAGGGCGTCGTCGCCGCCGGCCCCATTCACCGTATCGTCGCCGCCGCCGCCCTCGATCGAGTTGGCGGCCCAGTTACCGGTGAGGGTGTCGGCAAAGTCGGTGCCCCGCAGGTCCTCGATCGAGCTGAAGCTATCGAGCCCCGCCCCGTGGGTGTCCTGGGCCCCCGAGATCGACAGATCGACCGTCACGCCCTGGTCGTTGAACTCGTAGTCGACCAGGTCCTCGCCCCCGCCGCCGATGAAGGTGTCATTGCCGGCGTCGTGACAGAGCGTTCCGGGCGCCGCGAAGCTGAGATCGTCCTGGCCGAAGAAGATGTCGTTGCCGTCGCCGCCGTCCAGGACATCGTCGCCGGAGCCGCCGACCAGGTCGTCGAAACCAGCCTGGCCGACGAGGTGGTCCGCGCCGGCGCCGCCGTCGAGATAGTCGTCGCCGGAGCCGCCGTTCAGGTTGTCGTCGCCGGAGCCGCCGAACAGCGTATCGAAGCCGTCGTTGCCGTTCAGCGTGTCGGCGCCGCCGTCGCCATAGAGGATGTCGTCCCCGGCGCCGCCGCTCGCGGTGTCGTTCCCCGCGCCGCCCTCCATGTAGTCGTCGCCATCCGCGCCGATGAACGTGTCGGCGCCGCCGCCGCCATAGAAGCTGTCGTCGCCGGCCCCGCCGTGGAAGACGTCATTGCCTGCGCCGGCGCAGAAGGTGTCGGCGCCATCGCCGCCGTACATGGTGGTGTCGCTGTCGTCGCCCTCGACGTAGGCGCCGGTGGAGTGGACATCGCCGGTCAGGCGGATGGTCTCGATGCTGGAGTCGGACGGCAGGAGGTAGTGGTCGGTGGCGACATAGAGGGTGTCGTTGCCCTGGCCCGCCGTTTCCACGACCGTGTCGAAGTAGTCGTCGACATAGTAGCTGTCGTCGCCCGCGCCGCCGATCAAGACATCGTGGCCGGTCCCGCCGTTCAAGATGTCGGCGCCCTCGCCGCCGATCAGGTTGTCATTCCCCGCATCGCCATAGAGCGCGTCGTCGCCCGAACCGCCGTCGAGGCTGTCGTCGCCCGAGCCGCCATGCAGGACGTCATTGCCGCCGAGGCCCGAGAGCCAGTCGTCGCCGCCTAGCCCCTGGAGGATGTCGTTGTCGTCGCCGACGGCGATGGAATTAGAGTGATTGTCGCCGGTGGTCAGCAGGCCGAGATGGAGGGCGACATTGGTCTGCGCAGTCTGCGAGCCCCCGTCGCCGGAGGCGCCTAGGTCGTCGATGACCGCCGTCAGCACATGATCGATCAGGGCGCCCGAGCCGTGATAGCTCACCGCCCCGGAGGCGATGAAGGCGTTGATGTCGTCCACCGAGCCGGTCAGCTGCAACGACGAGCCTTCGGCGTGGACGGCGACGTCCGAAGTCGCGGCCGCCTTGAACTGACCGGAATCCGTCGAGAGCGTCACCTGCACGTCGGCCGAGCCGGCGTCGGAATCGCTGAACTTGAGCCCCTTGACGAGCACGTCTCCGTCGAAGGGCCCCGAGATGAAGCTCGGCCCGGACACGTGCGGCGCGTCGTTGCCCGCGCCTACCGATATCCCCATGTCGGCCGAGGTGGAGTCGCCCGAGCTGTCGATCAGAGTGAAGGTGAGGGTCCGGTCGGCCGTCGGGGTGTCGGAGCTGTCGCGGTAGCCGATGTGCTCGATCAGCGACTCGACCATGGCAGGTGTGGTTCCCGGCGCGAACAGCACCACGAACGTGCCGTCATCGACCCGGGCGGTCTCGGCGAAGACGGCGCCGGCGTAGCTGACCTCGCCGGTTGTGTTGTCGAAGCCGATCCGGGTGGCGCCGCTGCCGCCGCCGATGACGGTGAGATCGTCCTCGGCCAAGAGGCCGGTGATCTCGAGGCCGCCGAAGCTGAAGTCCGCATAGGGATCGGCGACGGTCACATCGGCGTCGAGCGGCGTGTAGCCGGCGTTCGCCTGAGCTTCGGTCAGCGAAATCGAATCGCTGAGGTCGGTCAGAGTTGGTGCAGTCATCCTTGTCCCCCCAGGGAGGTCGCCCAACCCAACATTAACTCCGGAGTGCAACGGCGCCGCAACCATTCAATCAAATGGCGTCATGAGACCCGCGGGGGTTGAGCCATTGGGACCCTGTCGCAGCGCGGCCGGATCGCCTATCTAGCGGCGATGGCCCAGACTCCTGTCACCGTCCTGACCGGCTACCTTGGCGCGGGCAAGACCACGCTCCTGAACCGCATCCTCTCGGAGGACCACGGCAAGCGCTACGCCGTCATCGTCAACGAGTTCGGCGAGATCGGCATCGACAACGACCTGATCGTCGGCTCCGACGAAGAGGTCTACGAGATGAACAATGGCTGCGTCTGCTGCACTGTGCGCGGCGACCTGATCCGGGTGGTCGCAGGCCTGATGAAGCGGCAGGGCTCGGGGCGCGGCTTCGACGCCATCGTGATCGAGACCACGGGCCTCGCCGATCCGGCGCCCGTCGCCCAGACCTTCTTCATGGACGACGACGTCCGCGCCAAGACCAGGCTGGATTCGGTCACCACCGTGGTGGACGCCAAGCACGTGTTGCTGCGCTTGGCCGACTCCAAGGAGGCGCGCGAGCAGATCGCCTTCGCCGACCAGATCGTGCTGAACAAGACCGACCTCGTGCCGGAAGCCGAGCTCAGGCAGGTCGAGGCGCGGCTCCGGCGTCTCAATCCGCTGGCGCCGATCCATCGCGCCACCCGCTCGGACGTGCCGCTGGAGACGGTGCTCGGCCGTGGCGGTTTCGACCTGGACCGCATCCTCGAGCTGGAGCCGGAGTTTCTCCGTCCGGCCCACGGCGAGCCTGGCCACGTTCACGACGAGCACTGCGATCACGATCACGGGCACGATCACGACCACGGCCATGTGCTCGACGACATCACCGGCGTTTCGCTGCGGCTCGACCGGCCCCTCGACGGCGACAAGGTCACCCGCTGGCTGAACGAGACCTTGCAGGCCCAGGGACCCGACATCCTTCGCGCCAAGGGGATCCTTGAGGTGAAGGGCGAGGAACGGCGTCTGGTGTTCCAGGCCGTGCACATGCTGCTCGAAGGCGACTTTCAGCGGCCTTGGCGGGACGACGAGGCCCGCTACAGCCGCATGGTGTTCATCGGCCGCAATCTCGACGAGGCGGCGCTGAGGCGCGGCTTCGAAGCCTGCGCGGCTTAACCGGAGACGGCGACATGTCGGACAAGACAGCTCTGGTGGTGGGCGCCTCCCGGGGGATCGGCCTCGGCCTCGTCAAGGAACTCGCCAGTCGCGGCTGGAGCGTGATCGCCACGCGGCGGTCGGCGTCCAGCGACAAGGGGCTGGAGTCCTTCGCCAACGCGAGCGGCGGCAAGGTTCGCATGGAGAGCGTCGACATCGAGGACCCCGCCTCCGTCGACGCCCTGGCGGGCCGGCTGAAGGGCCAGGACCTGGAGCTGGTGTTCGTCAACGCCGGCATCTCGGGTTCGCATTCGACCATGGCGAAGCTGACGCGCGACGAAGCCGCCCAGGTGTTCATGACCAACTCGGTCGGCCCGGTGCACGTGGCGGAAAGCCTGCAGGACCAGGTCAGGGAAGGCGGTGTGATCGCGGTGATGACGTCCGGCCTCGGCAGCGTCGCCTCGGACTTTCATTTCGGTTCGGGCGCGAACCTCTATTCGGCCTCGAAGGCGGCGCTGAACAAGCTGACGCGCGGCTTCGCCGCGGCGCTGGGCGACCGCAAGATCACAGTCCTCTGCATGAGCCCCGGGTTCGTGCGAACGGACATGGGCGGGCCGAACGCCTGGATCGGCGTCGAGGAGAGCGCCAAGGGCGTGATCGACGTGGTGGAGGCGAAGGCTGGGACCGGCGAGCACGGTTTCTACGGCCACGACGGCAAGAGCGTGCCCTGGTAGGGACCCTCGCCCCGAAGCGGGTTCGCCCGGCGAAACCGCAGACACGTCGCCTGAGCGCGCTCGGGCATCCCCTGTCGATCCTGAGATGGGGTCGAAATAGTCAAGTTCAAGAATTGGCAGGACGGCGGATTTCCATCAAACGTCCGCCCCTCGTCCCCTAGTCCCCACATCGCCGCGCGGGCGCGCCCCGCGCCCGCGCCGTCTGCGTCGTAAGCGTCTCCCGCGCGCGCTCCGGCGCCCGCGTCCCAATCGCTTTTCCCGTCCCCGGAGTCCGAGCGGGGGCGGCTTTTCGCGTCGCGTCCATCGTCAACAGCCACGGAGCCCAAGCTTGAAATTTCGCCACAGCCTCGTCGTCTTCGCCCTCGTCCCGATGCTGATGTTCTCGCTCTTCCCTCTCGCCGTGATGTCGCCGGCCTTCGAAGGTCCGGCCTCGGCGTCGGGCTGGGTCGCCTAGCGTGGCCTGCGCGTGGCCGCGAGGCCGCGCGCGTCTATCCGGAAAACAAAAACGCCGGGGAGCGATCCCCGGCGTTCGTGTTCTCGAGCGGCTGGGCCGACGCTTAGGACGCCGCGCCGTTGCCTTCGGTGATCAGCGCGACCTTGAAAAAGCCGTCGGCCTGAAGCTGGTTCACCACCGCCATGAAGTCGCCGTAGCGCACGGTGCGGTTGGCGCGGATCAGGACCGGCTTGTCGCGGGCGTCCGCGCCCAGATTGAGCAGCAGGCTGTTGGCCAGCTGGCTCAGGTCGGTGCGCTGTTGGCCACGGTCCGGATTGACGATCATCATCTGGCCGCCGTCGAGCAGCGAGATGAAGGTCGGCGGCTTCACGATCTGGCCCGGCGGCGGCGGCGTGGCCGGCGGCAGGTCGAGGTTGATCGACAGGGTCGCAACCGGGATCGCCACCATGAACACGATCAGGAGCACCAGCATGATGTCCACGAACGGGGTGACGTTGATGTCCGAGTTCTGACCCAGACTGTATTTGGAGCTGCCGCCGCTAGCTAGCTTGACCGCCATTAAGCTTCGTCCTCGCCTCGGGCCGCGCACGTGCAGGCCGATATTGTGGTTCAGAGGCGACTTATTCCCGGCAAAGTCTCCTGTGTAAAGCGGCAGATTGCCCACCCTGGGGCGACGTTCGCCCGAGACGGGAATCCGGCCCGGCTAGTCGCGCGGGAAGTCGCACGCTAAAGCCGCGGCCATGCCTTTCGCCTTCGACGCCTATGTCACCGACGCCCGCTTCGACCGTTCGGGCCTGGCCATCTTCGCCCTGGGAGACGGGACGATCCGCTGGGAAGACGGGCGCCAGGTCCAGGCGCACGATGGGGCCATCCTCTGCGCCGCCGCTCACCCGTCCGGCGAGGGCGTGATCACCGGCGGCGACGACGGCCGGCTGGTCTGGTCCCGGCCCGCGGGCCCCGAGACGCTCGCGGAGATCAAGGGCCGCTGGATCGACGTCGTCGCGTCGAGCGCCGCCTCGAACCTGATCGCCTTCGCCGCGGGACGGGAGGTCCTGGTGCGCGACGCCATGGATCCGAAGTTCGCCGTCACCCTCGCGCACGAGCGGACCGTCGGGGGGCTGGACTTCGATCCAAAGGGCCGGCGCCTCGCCGCGGCGACCTATGGCGGGGCGGCGCTCTGGTACGCTCGCATCGCCGAACAGAAGCCGCTGTTCCTCAAGTGGGCCGGCAGCCACGTGCTGGTCGCCTTCAGCCCGGACGGCCGCTTCCTGGTTTCCGCCATGCAGGAGAACGAGCTGCACGGCTGGCGCCTGGCCGACGGCTCGAACATGCGAATGGGCGGCTATCCCTCGAAGGTGAAGTCGCTGGTGTTCCTGGACAGGGGCCGGTTGATGGCGACCTCCGGTGCGGCCGGCGCGGTGATCTGGCCCTTCGGCGGCTCCAGCGGTCCGATGGGCAAGCAGGCGGCCGAGGTGGGCTATCAGGAAGGCGCCCTGGTCACTCGGATCGCGGCCCTGCCGGACGCCTCGCGGGTCTTCGCGGGGCTCAGCGACGGGCGGGTATGGAGCTGCGAACTCGGCGGGACCAAGGTCGACCACCTCAAGACCGAGAAGGGCGAGCCGATCAGCGCCCTGGCGGTCTCGCCGGACGGCAGGCGCGCGGCCTGGGGCGACGAGGCCGGGGAAGCCGGGATCGCCGAACTTCCCTAGGCCCTGGCGGATGACCGAAGGTCCTATAGAGTTCCCTGCGGCTCGGGGGCCGGTGCGAATCGATGGTTGATGGCAGACGCCGTATCTCGGGCGGATGGCGATCCGCGGGAAGGTCCCGTCCAGGTCCCTGGGCTCAGATCCTGATCGGGCTCCTGATCTTCGTCCTGGTGTTTCCGCCGCTCTGGGTCGGGGTCTACCGCTTCCTGCCGCCGCCGATCACGCCGCTGATGGTCATCCGCCTGGCCCAAGGAAAGGGCATGGACTACCGCTGGCGGCCGCTGTCCCAGATCTCCCCCGCGCTGGTGCAGGCGGCGGTGGCCGGCGAGGACGCCCGCTTCTGCCAACATCAGGGCTTCGACTTCGCCGCCATGAAGGCGGCCATGCGGGCCAACGAACGTCGCCCCGGCAAGGTGCGCGGCGGTTCGACCATCAGCCAGCAAACCGCCAAGAATGCCTTCCTCTGGCCGGGCCGGACCATGGTGCGCAAGGCGATCGAGGCCGGCTTCACCGTCCTGATCGAGAAGCTCTGGGGCAAGCGGCGGATCATGGAGGTCTATCTCAACATCGTGGAGATGGGCCCCGGCATCTATGGCGCCGAGGCCGCCGCCGAAAATTACTTCCACGTCCACGCCAGCGAGCTGACCGGGCTGCAGGCGTCGCGGCTCGCGGCGATCTTCCCCAACCCGCTGAAGTGGCGGGCCGTGACGCCCGGCGCCTATGTGCAGAAGCGCTCACGCAAGATCGGCGGGGCCATGGGCTTCGTCCGCGCCGACGGCCTGATCGCCTGCGTCGGCAAGCTGAACGGAGCCGCCGTCGGACCGGTGATCCTGAACGCGGCCCCGCCCGCCGCCGCCCGCGCCTTCGTGCAGCAGCAGGCGACCGAACAGGCCAAGGAAGAGGAGCCGGCCGTCCCGCCGGCCGAGACCCCCGCGGCGTCGGACTTCTCCCCGGCGCCGCAGGCATCGGAGGCGTCCGACGCCCCGCCCGCCGCAGAGGATTCGGCGCCGACCGCGCCGGCTCCACAATAGTCAGGCCTACACCACGCCCACCCCCGTGGTTTCGAGGCTCGCGAGGAGCGCCTTTCCGGCGGCGTGATTGGGCTCCAGCGCGAGCGCCGTCCTGACGACTTGAATCGCTTCGGCGAGTTCGTCCTGCTCAGCGAGGAGTCGGGCGAGCTGCAACCGGATGTCCGCCTGCGCGCGTCGCAGGGCGGTGGCGCGCCGCAACACGTCGATCGCGTCCTCCCGCCGGCCCTGGTCGACGAGCACATTGACCAGGTGCTGATAGGCTTCCACGTGCAGTGGAAAGAGCTCCACGGTCCGGCGGGTGATCCGTTCGGCGACTTCTGGCGGCGCGCGCTGGCGAACCAGCTCGCCGACCGAGCGGAAATCCGACAGGTTGATCGACGGAAGCATGACGGCGGTCTGGATGTGGCCGATGGCCTCGTCCGCGCGGGCGTGTTCTCCGCGCACGATCGCCCGCGCCAGAGTGATCCAGAGATCGGCCCGCTCGGGCGCGCGCTCCAGAGCGAACTTCAGCTCCGCCTCCGCCTCGGCGCACTTGGACTGGCGCAGCAGGGCCTCGGCCAGGATGGCGCGCGCCTCCAGGTGCTCCGGCCGCTTCGCCACAGCCGCCCGCGCCGCGACCTCGGCTTGATCGTAGGCGCCGTCCATCAGGAGGGTGCGCGCTGATTGAAAGTCGCGCGCGGCGTCCTGCACCCCGTCCAGGTAATGGTCGAGAAGATGGGTGACGATCTTGCCGATGAAGGCGGAACTGACGTGGATGCGATCCGTCTCCCAGACCCGCACCGGGAACGACAGGGTCGCGCTCTCATAGCTTGGGAAGTAATCCACCCGGGCTCGCAGCATGCCGGCCGCCCCGCAGGCAGCCCGCAGCACCGACTTGGAATAGGTGTTGGCGGTCCTGACATCCTGGCCGCTGAAGGTTGTCGCCATCGGCACCGGCGACGTCGTCACCAGCACCTTGACCTGCGGATTGCGCTCGCGGACCACGTCGATCGCCGTGAGCAGATCGGCTTCGCATTGCTGGTAGGAGAGGATCTCGAACTCCCAGCGGGAACGGTCGGCGACCATCACCTTCTGGGTCGGCGGTTCGTGGATATAGAGACCAGTCGCGCAGTCGCGCCACGCCTCGATCAGGCCCGGTGTCATCATCAGGCAGTCCGCCCGGAACACCATGCTGAAGATATCGTAGATGTGTTGGCGCCGCTCGAGGAAGCGGGTCCGCGAGACCGGGGCCGTCACGCCCATGTCCATGTCGAACACCCGCCCGTCCGGCCATTCGAACGCCAGGGGCGCGCAGTCTTCCCAGGTCACCACGCCGTCGCGGTCATAGATCCGGGCCGTCCATTCCAGGCACTGGCGGAAGGCCGGCGGGTGGAACTTGTTCATGGCGCCGTTGGCGCCGCCGCTCCACTCGTCGGGCGGCAGGAAGAATTCCAGCATGGGGACGCGACAGCCAAGGTCGGCCAGGTGAAGCTCGATGTTGCGCGCGAAGCAGCTTCCGATGGTGAAGACGGTCTCCCCGGCCGTAATCCTGAAACCGGGCTGCACGGCGGGCCAGACATCGCCCCCGAACTCGGCCGCCACTGCGGCCCAACGCGCGTTCGGATTGCGGGCCTTCAACGCGCGGGCTTCGGCAAACGGGATGACGCGGCCTCGGATCATGCAACGTCCTGTAGAGAAACGGTCACGCTATCATGGGGTCCTTGCGGCTGACTACGCCGGCCCCGCCAGATGCTCCACCAGCCGCGACATGAAGGCGGCGCCGCGCTCGAGCTGAGCGATCTCCAGATACTCGTCGGGCTGGTGCGCCTGCTCGATGGAACCGGGGCCGCAGATCACCGTCGAGAAGCCGGCGTCCTGGAACTGGCCGGCCTCGGCCGCATAGGAGACCACCCGCGCCGGGCCGTTGTCGCCGGCGAGGCGCCGGGCCAGGATCTCGGCGGCGCCTTCGTGGTCGGGGCGCAGCGGCGGGGTGTTGGAGCGGGCCTCGATCTTCACCCCGGCCTCGGGGGCCCGGGCCTTGAGCGCCGCGTCGAGCCGCTCGGCCAGGTCGAACACCGGCTGCAGCACCTTGCGGGCGTCGATGCCCGGCGGGGCCCTGAGGTCGAAGGCGAAGACGCATTCGCGCGCCAGGATGTTGACGGCCGTGCCGCCGTGGATCTGGCCGATGGTCAGGCTCGCACCCTTGGGCATGAAGGGCGAGGACGGGTCCGCGCCGCGCTCGAGCTCGTCGGCCAGGACCGTGATCGCCTGGATCAGCTTGGCCGCCTCCATGATCGCCGAGACGCCGAGGTGGGTGAGGCTGGAATGCGCCTCCTTGCCCATGACGGTCACCTTGAAGGTGGCGATGCCCTTGTGGCCTGCAACCGTCTCCATGCTGGTGGGCTCGCCGACGATCACCACGGCGGGCCGTGGGCCGGATCGCACCAGCTCCTGGATCAGACTGGGCGCACCGATGCAGCCGACCTCCTCGTCGTAGGAGAAGGCGAACTGGACCGGCCGCTTCAGGCCGGCGGCGGCGAAGTCGGGCGCGGCAGCCAGGGCCAGCGCCAGGAAGGCCTTCATGTCGGCGGTCCCGCGGCCATAGAGCCGCCCGTCCCGGCGGGTCAGGACCCACGGATCGGAGGTCCAGGGTTGGCCGTCCACCGGCACCACATCGGTGTGGCCCGACAGCAGGACGCCGCCATCCGCCTCCGGTCCGATGCGTGCGATCAGATTGGCTTTGGCGCCGTCGGCGTTGGGGACGCGCTGCATCGCCGCCCCACAGTCTTTCAGCCGCTGCTCGGCGAACTCGATCAGCTCGAGGTTGGTGCGCCGCGACGTGGTGTCGAAGGCGATGAGCCGTTCGAGGGTCTCCTGGGCGGATTGGGCGAGGCGGGTGGGATCGGTCACGGGCGGGAGAACAACTTGGGAAAGCCCCTCCAGGCGGCGTCGTAGTCCTGCTGCAGGGCCTGGGTCTCCAGCGCATGGCGCGTGGGTCGATAGGGCTGGCGCGCCTCGAACATGAAGGCCATGGTGTCCTCGATCCTGTGCGGCTGCAGCGCGGCCGAGCTCGCCTTCGTCCAGGTGTCCACGTCCGGGCCATGGGCGGACATGCAGTTGTGCAGGCTCATGGCGCCCGGCGCGAAGCCCTCGGCCTTGGCGTCATAGGCGCCGGTGATCAGGCCCATCAGCTCATTCATGACGTTGCGATGGAACCAGGGCGGCCGGAAGGTGTGCTCGGCCACCATCCAGCGCGGCGGGAAGATCACAAAGTCGACGTTGGCCACCCCCGGCGTGTCGGAGGGCGAGGTCAGCACCGTGAAGATCGACGGATCGGGGTGGTCGAAGCTGACGGTGTTGATCGTGTTGAACCGGCGCAGGTCGTATTTGCAGGGCGCGTAGTTGCCGTGCCAGGCGACCACGTCGAGCGGCGAATGATCCAGCGTCGTCGACCAGAGCCCGCCCTGGAACTTCTGGACCAGCTCGGTCGGGCGCTCGATATCCTCATAGGCGGCCGCCGGGGTCAGGAAATCCCGGGGATTGGCCAGGCCGTTGGAGCCGATCGGCCCGAGCTCCGGCAGGCGGAAGAAGGCGCCGTAGTTCTCGCAGACATAGCCGCGCGCGGCGCCGTCCGGGAGCTCGATGCGGAAGCGCACGCCCCGGGGGATCAGGGCGATCTCCAGGGGCTCGACATCGAGGACGCCCATCTCGGTGACCAGCTTGAGCCGCCCCTCCTGGGGAACGATCAAGAGCTCGCCGTCGGCGTCGAAGAACACCCGGTCGGTCATCGAGCGCGTGGCCAGATAGATGTGCGCGGCGATCCCCGAGCCCTCGGCCGGAGAGCCTGAGCCCGCGATGGTGATTAGCCCTTCGACGAAGTCCTTCGACCCGTCCGGCATGGCGGGCGGGTCCCAGCGCAGGCGATTGGGCGTCGCCTCGCCCTCGTTGAAAGGGCCGGTGCGGAGCAGGCCATGGTCGATCCGGCTGAAGGGCGGATGTCCGGCCGACGGGCGGATGCGGTAGAGCCAGGTGCGGCGGTTCGAGCCCCTGGGCGCGGTGAAGGCCGTGCCGGAGATCCCCTCGGCATAGAGGCCGAGCGGCGGACGCTGCGGCGAGTTCTGGCCCACCGGCAAGGCGCCAGGAACGGCCTCGGTGGCGAACTCGTTGCCAAAGCCCGAGAGATAGGCCGTCGCGTTTCGCCCCGCCTGGGCATCGGTCGTCGAAGAGATCATGCTGTCGGGCATATGGACTCCAGCGGCCATTATGGACCGCCGCCTCGCCTTGGGGCTACAGGGCGACGATTTCACCCCATTTCGCGGTGCAGCAACAACTTTATTGCCCTTATCTCGGCTAATTGGGGCATCCAATTCCATAGTTCTCGCGTTTCGGCGCAATATAGCAGTTGATCTACCTGGGCCTTGGTTCGATCCTGGCGGCTACCCGGCGCTTGGAGTTGGCGCGATGAAGAACACCGTCTCCCTCAGCCTGCACGTCCCCGAGCCCGCCTGGCGTCCTGGCGAGCCGGTGGACTTCCGCAGCATGAAGGTCCCAAAGGCCGGCGCCCTGCCCCGGCCCGACATCCGCTGCGCCGGTGAGGACACCCAGGAGCATGCCCGTGGCCTGATCCGCGTGCTCGACGACGACGGCCGGGCGGTCGGCGCCTGGGACCCGAAGCTCAGCCGCGAGCACCTGCTCAAGGGCCTCCGCTACATGCTGCTGGTGCGGGCCTTCGACGACCGCATGTACCGCCAGCAGCGGCAGGGAAAGACCTCCTTCTATGTGAAGTGCACGGGCGAGGAGGCGGTGGCGGTCGCCCAGACCCTGGCGCTCGATCCGGCCGACATGTGCTTCCCGACCTATCGCCAGCAAGGCGCCCTCATCTCGCGCGGCTATCCGATCGTCGAGATGATGAACCAGATCTATTCCAACGCCGCCGATCCCATGCAGGGGCGCCAGCTGCCAGTCATGTACTCATCGAAGAAGCACGGCTTCTTCACCATCTCGGGCAACCTCGGCACCCAGTTCAGCCAGGCTGTCGGCTGGGCCATGGCCTCGGCCTACAAGGGCGACTCGCGGCTGGCCTACACCTACATCGGCGACGGTTCGACGGCGGAGGGCGACTTCCACCAGGCCCTGCTGTTCGCCTCGGTCTACCGGGCGCCGGTGCTGCTCAACATCGTCAACAACCAGTGGGCCATATCGGCCTTCCACGGCATCGCCGGCGACGAGCAGGCCACCTTCGCCTCCCGGGGGTTGGGCTATGGCCTGCCCTCGCTGAGGGTCGACGGCAACGACTTCCTGGCCGTGCATGCGGCCACCGAGTGGGCGGCCGAGCGGGCCCGGGCCAATCTCGGCGCCACCCTGATCGAGCTCTTCACCTACCGGGCCTCGGCCCACTCCACGAGCGACGACCCCACCCGCTACCGGCCCGCCGAGGAGTCCGAGCGCTGGCCGCTGGGCGATCCGATCGAGCGGCTGAAGCAGCACCTGATCGTCATCGGCGCCTGGTCTGACGAGCAGCACACGGCGCTGGAGGCCGAGGTGCTGGAAGAGGTCCGCAAGGCCGGCCGCGCGGCGGAGAAGATCGGGACCTTCGGCGTCACCCGGCCGCCGCTGAAGCGGATGTTCGAAGAGGTCTACAAGGACCAGCCCTGGCACCTCGCCCGACAGGAGGCGGAGGTGTTGGAAGACTGCCCGGAAGCGCCGCCCAAGGCGAGGGAGGCCTAGGGCATGGCCGTGATGAACATGATCCAGGCCATCAACTCGGCCATGGACGTCATGCTGGAGCGCGATCCGGACGTCTTGGTCTTCGGCGAGGACGTCGGCTATTTCGGCGGCGTCTTCCGGGCCACCGAGGGCCTGCAGAAGAAGTACGGCATGACCCGCTGCTTCGACACGCCGATCGCGGAGGGCGGCATCGTGGCCTCGGCCGTGGGCATGGGAGCCTATGGCCTGAGGCCCGTGTTCGAGATCCAGTTCGCCGACTACATCTACCCCGGCTACGACCAGCTGGTCTCCGAGGCCGCGCGCCTGCGCTACCGATCGGCCGGAGACTTCACCGCCCCGATCACGCTCCGCACCCCCTATGGCGGCGGCATCTTCGGCGGCCAGACCCACAGCCAGAGCCCCGAGGCCCTGTTCACCCACGTGGC
>CAZTMF010000005.1:0-25561 GCA_964614675.1 uncultured Caulobacteraceae bacterium
TGGTCGAGCACATCGTCGGCCTCGTCGAGCAGCGCGCCAGGCAGATCGAAGCCGATAAGGCCGCATCAGAGCTCCAAGCGGCGGAGTAGCGAAGTCCATGGCGAGCACGACCCTCGCGGCCGGCCCGATCGAAGCGTCCCTGGCGTCCCTGAACGAATCCATGACGCGCGACGTCCGCGCCGCGGACGAATCACTGGACCGCCTGCTGCCCCAGCCGGGCGGCGCCCATGGCCGCGTCGCGGAGGCCATGCGCTACGCCGTCTTCGCCGGCGGCAAGCGGCTTCGGCCCTTCCTGACGCTGAAGGGCGCGGCCTTGTTCGGCGTACCCGAATCCCGCGCCCTGCGCGCCGCGGCGGCGATCGAGATGCTTCACACCTACTCGCTCGTGCACGACGACCTGCCCTGCATGGACGACGACGACCTGCGCCGCGGACGGCCCACCACCCACAAGCAGTTCGACGAGGCGACCGCCGTCCTGGCGGGGGACGCGCTCCTGACCCTGTCCTTCGGCGTTCTGGCCGATCCCGAGACCCATCCCTCCGGCGCGGTGCGCGCCGAGCTGGTGACCCGCCTTGCCTCCGCCGGCGGGACCGAGGGCATGATCGGCGGCCAGATGATGGACATGCTGGCGCCCGAGCGCGACTACGACATGGACGGCGTCATCCTGCTGCAGCGGATGAAGACCGGCGCCCTGTTCGAATTCTCCTGCGAAGCGGGACCGATCCTGGCGGAGGCCTCGGCCAGGGACCGGCAGAACCTGCGCGACTATGCGCAGGGCCTCGGCCTCGCCTTCCAGATCGTCGACGACCTGATTGACGCCCTGGGCTCGGAAGAGCATGCGGGCAAGGCGGTGGGAAAAGACCAGGAGCAGGGCAAGGCCACGCTCATTTCGCTCTACGGCGTCGACCGGGCCCGCACAGAGGCGCGGCGCCTGGCCGAGCAGGCCGCCGCGGCCCTGTCCAGCTATGGTCAGCAAGCTGACGAACTGAGGGCTCTGCCCTTCTTCCTGCTCGACAGAGCAAGCTAAACCGTAAAAGCTTAACCAGGGTGGGGGTCCTCCGATAATCGAATGACTGACGCGAC
Source organism: uncultured Caulobacteraceae bacterium (assembly GCA_964614675.1). Taxonomy (GTDB): domain Bacteria; phylum Pseudomonadota; class Alphaproteobacteria; order Caulobacterales; family Caulobacteraceae; genus JANWHQ01. The sequence continues at coordinate 1,084 of CAZTMF010000005.1, forward strand.
ACCGCTGCTGGACCGGATCGATACGCCTTCAGACCTGCGCAAGCTCCCGCGCGACAAGCTGCGGCAGGCGGCCGACGAGCTGCGCACGGCCACGATCAACGCCGTCTCGGTGACCGGGGGCCACCTGGGCGCGGGCCTGGGCGTGGTCGAGCTGACCGTCGCACTGCACTACGTCTTCAACACGCCCGCCGACCGGGTGATCTGGGACGTCGGCCACCAGGCCTATCCGCACAAGATCCTGACCGGTCGCCGCGACCGAATCGAGACCCTGCGCAAGGGCGGGGGCCTGTCGGGCTTCACCAAGCGTGCGGAGAGCGAGTTCGATCCGTTCGGGGCCGCCCACTCCTCGACCTCGATCTCGGCGGCGCTGGGCATGGCCGTGGCGCGCGACTTCAACAAGGCGTCCAACAACGTCATCGCGGTGATCGGCGACGGCGCCATGAGCGCCGGCATGGCCTACGAGGCGCTGAACAACGCCGGGGCCATGAAGAGCCGGCTGCTGGTCGTCCTCAACGACAACGACATGTCGATCGCCCCGCCGGTCGGGGCCCTCAGCCACCATCTGGCGCGGGTGGTCTCGTCCAAGACCTATCAGGACATCAGGCACCTGACGAAGGACCTGCTGCCCAAGCCGTTGCGCAGGACCGCCCAGCGCGCCGAGGAATACGCCCGCGGCATGCTGACCGGGGGCACGCTCTTCGAAGAGTTGGGCTTCCTCTACATCGGCCCCATCGACGGCCACGACATGGACCAACTGGTTCCGGTGCTGGAGAACATCCGCGACGACGGCGCCGATCGGCCGATCCTGCTGCACATCGTCACCAAGAAGGGCCATGGCTACAAGCCGGCCGAAGCCTCGGCCGACAAGCTGCACGCAGTCGCCCGGTTCGACGTGGCGACCGGCGCCCAGGCCAAGTCCCAGCCCAAGGCCCCGACCTACACCAAGGTCTTCGCCGAGGCCCTGATCCAGGAAGCGGCCGATGATCCCAAGGTGGTGGCGATCACCGCCGCCATGCCCTCGGGCACGGGCCTGGACCTGTTCGAAAAGGCATTCCCCGAGCGGATGTTCGACGTCGGCATCGCCGAGCAGCACGGCGTGACCTTCGCCGCGGGCCTGGCGACCGAGGGCTACAAGCCCTTCTGCGCCATCTATTCGACCTTCCTCCAGCGGGCCTATGACCAGGTGGTCCACGACGTGGCGATCCAGAACCTGCCGGTCCGCTTCGCCATGGACCGCGCCGGACTGGTGGGCGCCGACGGAGCGACCCACGCCGGCTCCTTCGACCTCGCCTACCTCTGCTGCCTGCCCAATTTCGTGGTGATGGCGGCCGCCGACGAGGCCGAGCTCGTGCACATGGTGGCCACCGCCGCCGCCTATGACGCCGGCCCCATCGCCTTCCGCTATCCGCGCGGCGAGGGCACGGGCGTGGAGATGCCCGCCCGCGGCCAGGTTCTGCCGATCGGCAAGGGCCGCATCGTGCGCCAGGGCAAGGACGTGGCGATCCTCAGCCTCGGCACCCGTCTTCAGAGCGCGCTGGAAGCCGCCGACCATCTGGCCTCGCGAGGCATCTCGGTCACGGTCGCCGACGCCCGCTTCGCCAAGCCGCTCGACCAGGATCTGATTCGCAAGCTGGTGCGCGGGCACCGTATGCTGGTGACCATCGAGGAGGGCTCGGTCGGCGGATTCGGCAGCCACGTGCTGGACTTCGTGGTCAACGACGACCTGATGCGGCCGGGCTTCTCGATGCGGACCCTGAAGCTGCCCGACGAGTTCCAGGATCACGACGACCCCTTCAAGCAGTACGACCGGGCCGGGCTGAACGCGCCAGACATCGTCAGGGCGATCGAGACCCAGCTGGCCGAAACCGCCTAGCGTCCCTGATCCGAAGTTCGCCAAATCCACCACGCTGGCGTCATCCGAGATTCAGCCTCGCGCGTTTAAGTCCAAGCGATGACGCGGCCATGGGCCGCCAAAAGCCGCTCAGGAGCCTCTACGACATGAGCTTCAGATCCGCCTTCCTTGCCGCCGCTCTCATCGGCGGCGCCATTCCGGCCGCCGCCTCGGCCCAGGCGTCGGATCCTGCCGCCGTCCAGATCGAGGCGTTCGACAACTCGCTGTTGTCGGTGATGAAGCAGGCCAAGAGCCTCGGGGCGCAGGGGCGTTATCGCGAGCTCGAGCCGGTCATGGCGCGGACCTTCGACCTGCCGACCATGACCCGCTTCGCCGTCGGTCCGAAGTGGGCCGCCGTCGCGCCCGCCGACCAGGCGGCCCTGACCAAGGCCTTCTCCCGACTCGCCATCTCCTTCTTCGCGAAGAACTTCGACGACTTCGACGGCCAGAGCTTCAAGATCGACCCGAACGTCGACACGCGGGGCCCCGACAAGCTGGTGCGCACCCATATCCTCTCGCCGCACGACAAGACCGAAGACCTGACCTATCGCATGCGCCAGGCCGCCGACGGCCGGTGGAAGGTGATCGACGTCTATTACAAGAGCTCGATCAGCCAGCTCGCCACCTGGCGCTCGGATTTCACATCGACCATGAATTCCGGCGGCGCGCCGGCCCTGACCCAGAAGATCGACGCCCTGGCGGACAAGCAGCTGAAGTAGCGCGATCCGGCGCGGGGGGGCTGATCCACCCCCTCGCCGTCACCGGGGCTTGTAGGGTTCCCAGATGAAGTCGAAGGCGCCGCCGTGGGTGAGACCGCAACGGCCGGTGCAGGTTCCCCGGTTCTCCGCGGCCGCCGGCAACGTCGGGAAGGTCCCGTCGTATGCGGCGCTCGCCACTTCCTTGGGCGGACCCGAATCGTCGAGGGAGACGGTCTTGTACGCCCCGATCGTGGCCCTCATGTCCCAGCGCCCCCAGGTGCCGGTGAGATCATGGCAAAGCCGGCACATGGTTCCGAACAGCGCGTAGTTCGCCGTGCCCGCCAGCATGCACTTGCCATCGACGACGACGGTGTTGCCGCAGGTCCCCGCCGCTTCGCACTTGTTCCGGGTCGGGTCGCCGGGACATCCCGGATCCCTCGGAGACCCACACGCGCGCCTGCTGAAATAGGCGTCCAGCCAGCCGGTGTTCGGCAGGAACAGTTCCTGGGTGTCCCAGGCCATGATCGGATTGACCCCGACCAGGAAGCCGCCGGGGCCAAGCCCCGTGCAGCTCCTGTTCTGCTGGAAGCCCGTCAACCCCCTGAACCACGGGCCGACCCTGCCCAGCATGGTGGTGAGGGACGTGGTGATGTCGGGCCCGCATTTCCGTTCCTGCGCGCCCTGGGCGTCCTGCGCCTGGGCAGGCCCGCCCCCGCCGTCGGCAGGAACGCCGCCGTCCGGGGCCCCGGCGCCCGGATCCGGGGCAGGCTGCCCGCCTCCGTCGTCCGGGGTCTGGCGCTGCACCACAGAGCCGGCGCCCGAGGCGCCGGCCACGGCCGCAGCGGCGGCGCCTTTCAGGCGTGGCGCCGAGCCTTGCTGGACCACGTGCGCCAGCTCATGCGACAGCAGCCGCCGTCCCGCGGTGGTGGCCGGCTGATACCTGCCCTGGCCGAACACCACATGATCGCCGACAGCATAGGCGAGGGCGTTGATCGCCTGGCACGATTGGCCGGCCTCGCCGTCGGAATGGACCCTGACACGGCTGAAATCGTGACCGAAGCGCGGCTCCATGAACGAGCGCGTCGCTGGATCCAGCGGGCGGCCCGGCGAGCCGATGACCTCATGCACGATCGGCGGGGCCCCGCCGGCCGCCGCCTCGGGCCCTGCGGACTTCGCCTGGACGGCCCGCTTGTCCTCGTCCTCGCAGGCGGAGCACTTGCGGCTGATCCCTGGCCGCACCGACGTCATGGCGGGCGCCGGATCCGGCAGGCGCATGACGTGGTCTGCGATGCGATCGGCCTCGGACTCGAGCGGATCGTTGGCCGCGCCGACGACCAGTTTCGGCAGCAGGGTCCCGGCCGGGACCGACAGCTTCGGCGGCTCGAGCGCGCCTGTGGGGTTCCCCTGCAGGGTCGGCCTGTCCTCGTCCTGACAGGCGGCGCACTTGCGCCTGATCACCGGCGGCGCCGCGGTGATCGGCGGCGCCAGATCGGGCATGCTGAGGGCCTGTTCGGCGACTGCGTCGGCCTCGTGCTCGAACGCGCCGGAGGTCGGCTGCGCCATGGATCGCAACAGGGCCTGATTGCCGAGGTTCCGGCCTGGCGCCCGCGCCCGTCTCGCCCCGCCAGAGCCAGCCAGGCGCGACGCCAGCGCCGCAGGCTGCTGGGCCGGCCTGGTCGTTCGGCGCGCGTCTGCGATCGGCGAAGCGAACATGGCTGCTCACCTGACGGGTGCGGATAACGCGAAGCCAACGCCCGCCTGCCGGAGCAAAATCACCCAGGCGGGAGTCATACCCAGGTACAATCGACACGATACTAGCGGCTGGTCAAGACCGCGCGCCTAGGCGAACGGACGGCCTTTCGGGCAAGCGGCTGAAGCAGCGCCGCCACAGGACGGGCAGACGTCCTGCGCCTGCCACTGGCCCCAGAAGACCCACTGCAGCCAGAGCAGCCAATCCGATTGACCGTCCTTATGCTTGTGCTGAAGGTCTTCCATCTCTCCTCTCCACGAAGAGCCCAAAACGTGGTGCGTTTTTCGACCTCGGAAGGGCCCATGACAAACGGGGCCTCCTCGTCTATGCATAAGCTCCACTTATGCCAGACGCCCTCGCCAGCATCCCGCTCAGCGCGCTTCGCATCTTCGAGGCGGCCGCCCGGCTGTCGAGCTTCACCCGCGCCGCCGACGAGCTCGGGGTCAGCCAGGCGGCGGTGAGCTGGCAGGTGAAGGCGCTGGAGCGGCGCCTGGGCCAGGCCCTGTTCCGCCGCCTGCCGCGGGAGGTCGTGCTGACCGGTGCGGGCGAGCGGCTGGCGCGGGCCTGCACCGAGGCCATGGGCCTCCTGCGCACGGCCCTGGCCGACCTGACCGACACCGGCCAGGGCGTGCTGGTGATCACCACATTGCAGAGCCTGGCCTCCCAGTGGCTGGCGCCAAGGCTGGGCGCCTTCCAGCTGGCCCACCCGCAGATCGCGGTGCGGCTCGAGACCGACGGCCGGCTGGTGGATCTGACGCGCGAGAACGTGGATGTGGCCCTGCGCGTGGGCCGGGGGGAATGGCCGGGCCTCGCGGCCGATTTCCTGTTCTCCGCCGCCCCGGCTCCCCTTTGCACGCCCGAGCTCAAGGCGCGGCTGAGGCTGGAACGCCCCGCGGACCTGCTCCAGGCCCCGCGAATCGGTCTCGAGTCGGACTGGATCGAATGGTTCGCCGCCATGGGTCTGGCGGGCGCCGCCTCCGGCGGAGCGCCCCGGCTGGTGGCGGACCTGCAGACCGTCGAGGTGGGCGCCGCCCTGGCCGGACACGGGGTGGCCCTGGGCGTGCCGGCGCTGTTCGCCGCCGAAATCGCCGCCGGCCGGCTGGTCCAGGCATCCGCCCCCCAACCCGACGCGCCCGGCTATTGGCTGGTCTATCCCAAGGATCGCCGCCGCTCGCCGAAGATTGCCGCCTTCCGCGAATGGCTGCTGGCGCGGGTGGCGGAAGACCAGGGCGACGCCCCGAGGATAGTCCCGGCGCCGTCGCCGGTGTAGCTTCAGGCCGCCCAATCAACCCAGGCGCAGGCCATGAGCGCGACCGATCTCACCCAGACGTCCCCCACCGTGGACAAGGCGGACCTCTGGGCCGAGGTGAAGCGGCTGCGCAAGGAGCGGGCCCTGCCCGCCACCATCCCGCTCCTCGAACGGCTCTGCGCCGACCATCCCGACGACCTGCGTTTCCTGACCAGCCTGGCCGAGGCCTATGTCGGCTCGGACCGGGAGCCGGAGGCGCGGACCTGGCTGGACCGGGCGCGTGGGCTGGACCCCGACGACCCGCGCATCGCCGAGCTGACCGCCAAGGCCGACGCCAGGTGGCCCTCCGCCGAGAGTCTGGCCGCCCTGGACGCCCCGCGAGCCGAGCTGAAGCGCAAGCTGGAGGCCCTCGCGGACCAGGGCGAATACGAGACCCTCATCTCGGCCTATCACGCCGCCGTCCGCGAACGGCCCGAGGTCGTGGCCAATATCGAGGCCTGGGCGCCCCAGGTGAACGCCGCGGGCCGCGCCATCTACGGGCGCAATGACGAGCGGCCGAGCCCCTGGGCTCAGGAGATCATCCGCGAGGTCTACGAGCGCGGCATCGCCAAGCTCCACTTCGACGATGTGGTCGGCGATCCGGCGCTGTTCTCGGAGCTGCAACAGGTGGTGCGGACCACCGAGGACTGGACCGTCCCCGGCAAGCCGCACTTCTTCAAGGCCGTCCCCGAGGACGAGGTCACAGCCACCCACCCGATCCTGCGGGGCGCGCTGCATCCCAGGATCCTGGAGGTGGTGAACGGCTTCTACGGCCTCTATGCCCGACTGGTCTCCGCCAACATCGTCCAGACCCGGACCGACGCCTCGCCCGAGCGCAAGCGCCGCAGCTCCGAAGGCTGGCACCGGGATCCCGAGGATACCCCCGTGCTCAAGTGCTTCATCTATCTGAACGACGTGCTGGAGATCGGCCACGGGCCCTTCCAGTACATCCCGGCCAGCCGGCCGGGCGGCAAGTACGAGCACCTGCTCTCCCGCTTCGGTCGGGGCGTCTACGACAAGACCTACAAGACCCGGCCGGACTGGGACCTGGTCGAGCGCGAGGTGGCGCCGGAGGACGTCGTCACCATGCTGGGCAGGGCCGGGACCATGTTCTTCTGCAACACCTCGGGGTTCCACCGGGGCGGCTACTGCCTCACCCAGGACCGCTACATGTGCGCCTATGTCTACCAGCGGCCGGGCTCGCAGTTCCCCAGCTACATGAGGCCCGACCTCGAGGTCGGCGACGCGCCGCTGGCGTTACGGATGGCGGCCCGGCAGCCCTAGCCGCGGCCTATTTCGCAGCCGTTCTGCGCCGTGAAGACTTGGCCGCCGCGGGCGTTTCCACCGTATCGCCGAGACGAAGGGCGCGGCCGACATCGGCTGCGGTCCAGGGCTGGCCCTCGTAGCTGCGGCGCAGCAGCGCCTCGACCTGGGCGCTCGGCGAGAAGCTTTCGGTGCGGTTGTTCCAGCCCTGCTGCAGGTCCGTGACCTGCTTGCGGGCCAGATCGCGCACGCCCAGCCAGCGGAAGATCCGGCCGGCCTCCTCGACCACATTGGATTCCAGGGCGTCGGACTCCACCAGCAGCAGCTGACCGGGCTCGATGTGCTTCAGCCAGCGCTTCAGGTGGGCCACATAGCGGCCGGCGTCGAGGATCTCGGCCAGCCAGTTGGGTCGCCCGCCCTCGCTGAGCGCCGCGACGATCTCGGCCTCGGTCGCCCGCCGCTGGACCTTGATCTCGGACCAGGCCCTGACCACCGGATCGCGCAGGGTGGCGATGACCTTCACCCCCGGCAGGAGCAGGCTGGCGAAGGCCATCTGATCGTCGGAGGTCGAGAAATAGTGCGGGGTCTTCTCGCCGATGACCTTGGCCTCGGGCTTGCGCTCGGCCGCGCCCTTGAAGGCGCCCAGGTACCAGGAGAGGGGCGCGCGCTGGCGGTTGCTGCCGGCCCGCTCGCCGGTGCGGCTGGAGAAGAAGAACAGTTCTCCCGACGGCGTCGCGATCTGGGGATGCAGGTCGAACAGGCGCCTGAGCAGGGTGGTGCCGGTGCGCGGCGGACCGACCATCAGGAACCGGGGCCGGAACTCGGCGCCCACGCCGGCCTCGGCCTCCAGCACGCCGGGCTCGGCCAGGGCGCGGCGATACCAGGCCAGCGAGTCCGGCAGACGTCCAAGCCGCCGCAGCGCTTCTGCCAGCCGCAGCTGGGCGGCCGCGTCGCCGCCCTTGGCCTCTTCGGTCAGGGCGTCCAGCCGGCCGGCGACCTCCGGCAGGTCGATCAGGTCGCTGAGGAAGGTGTCCTGGCCGGCGATTCGGGGCGCGATGGTGTTCAGGAGCGGCGCGGCCTCGCGGTGGCGGCCGAGCTCGATCAGGGCGGGCGCGGCGACGGCCGGCCGGCTCTGGCCGCGCTTGCGCATCAGGCGCGAGGTCGCGGCCACGCCCAGAGGCGAGGCGTTGCGTTGGTAGAAATCGAGCAGGCCCTCCTGCACGTCCGGATCGGGCGTGCCGTTGCCCAGCCCCTGGCGCAGCAGTTGCTCCGCCTCGGCCGGCCGGCCCGACAGCTCCAGATAGCGCGCCGCCGCCGCGCGGGCCGGGAAATAGGTCGGGGCGCGGACCACCGCTTCCTGATAGGCCTCCAGCGCCTCGGCGTGGCGGCCCAGCGCCTCCAGCGAGCGGCCCAGGCCGTACTGGACCAGCCCCTGGGGCGGCGCCTCCGGCTCGCGGATCGCGGTCAGGGACTTCACCGCCTCGTCGATCAGGACGCCCGCCCGCAGCAGCTCCGGCGGCGGCATGAAGCCCAGGATCCGCTCCTCGACCTCGGCGAAGCCGGCCACGGCCAGGGACAGGTTCGCGTCGCGGCAAAAGCGGCCCAGCGCGGGCTTGTCGAACAGCTCGCGGAACGCCTTGAGCGTCGCCGGCTTGAACTTGCCGAGTTGCTCGAAGGCGCTCTCCAGGAGCATGTCGCGCCCGACCAGGCGCTTGTAGGTCTTGATCTCGATCTGGGCGTCGCCGGCGTCGAAGTCGGCGCTGACCTCGCCGGCCCGGGCGAAGTGGTCCGCGGCGGCGTAGAGGGCCTTGTCGCTCCACACCAGCTCCAGCGCCGTGGCCCGGCGGAACACCTTGGCCATCACCTGGGCCCGGCCCGAGCGGATCTCGCGGGCGAACAGGGCCAGGGTCTCGGGATCGAACTGGAAGCCGAACGTGCGTGGCCGGCCGTGCGCCGACCATGCCGCCGCCAGCCAGTCGTCGAGGTCGAGCTCGCGGGCCTGCACCCTTGCGGCCAGCGCGACGGGGAACAGGGGCGCGAAGGCGACGTCGGTGGCCTTGCCCACGCTCTCCACGACGGCGGCGCGCAGGGCGTCGTCCGAGCTCATGACCATCAGGGGCCGGGGTGGCCAGACGTCGTCGGAGACCGGCTCGACACGCTTCGCCAGGTCCTCGAGGCCGGCCGCCCGGCGGACCACCAGCTGAGCCAGGTCCAAGACGGCGACGCCGCGCTTGCCGGCCACACCCTCGCGGATGGCCGCCCGCGCCGCCGGATCGGCGTCGGCCAGCACCACCACCTTGGAGCGTCCGCGCAGGCGCGCAGGCAAGGCGTCGGGCGCGGTCAGCTCGACGCCCGCCAGCCGGGCATCCGCATCGCTCGCGGCCACCAGGGCGCCGGAGGCGACGGCCGCCCTCAGCATCTCCTCGGCATAGGCGGCGGCCGCGTCCGACTGACCCGCGCCAGCGGTTGCGGCCTCCGGCCCGGCGAGGGGCTCGAGCAGGCCCAGCAACCGGCCCGCCAGCAGGTGGCTCGATTCCTCGGCCTCGGCCTGGCGCTGGCGCTGGGCGCTTTCCTGAAGCTCGGCGGTGAGACGCCGTCGCTCTGCCAGCTCGTCCCTGAGCAGTCCCTGGGTGGCCTTGTGGGCGCGTTCCTCGCGCTCAAACCGGCTGCGCGCGTGCTCGACTGCCGCCCGCTCGCGCTTCAGCTCCGCCCCGGCCGCCTGCAGATCCTGCTTCAGCGCCTGGGTCCGCTCGATGGCCTCCTCGGTGCGCTGGAGCTGGCCTTCGAGCTCCCCCTGACCGGCGAGGGCCAGGGTCCTGCGCCAGACGGCGAGCCCGCCCAGGCCGGGATCGGACTTGCCGAGCGCCCGCGCGTAGCGGCGCCAGGCCCGCGCATTCTCCGGCGCCAGCCGCACCACCGCCTCCAGATGGGCGAAGGCCTCGCGCTCGCGGCCGGCCTCGGTCAGGAGGTGTGCAAGCCGCTCGTGCGCCTGCAGGTCGTTCTCTTCGATGGCCAGGACATGTTTCCAGGCCCGGATCTCGGCCCTGGTCTTGCCCTTGCCGGCCTGGCTCAGGGCCTGGGCCAGCCGCCGCCATCCCCTGGCCTTGCCGGGCTCGGCAGCGGCGAGGACTTCCAGGTGCGGAACCGCCTCGGCTGGCCGGTCCATCGACACCAGGAGCCGCGCGAGCTCGTCGGGGGCGTGGGGGTCCTGGGCGTCGGCGGCCAGCACCTTGCGCCAGGCGGCCAGCGCGGCCTCGGGATCGCCCGCCTCCTCGATCGCCTTGGCGTAGCGCTTCCAGGGCTTGGGTTTGTCGGCCTCGATCTCGGCCAGGGCCCTGAGGTGGGCGACCACCTCCAGCCGTCGTCCCATGTCCCCGAGCAGCACGGCGGAGCGCTCGTGGGCCATGACGTCGCCCGGCGAGATGGCGAGGAGCCCCCGCCAGGCGTCGAGCTCCGCCTCCGGATCGTCCTTGAGGGCCTGGGCGAGACGGCGGAAGGCCTTCTCGCGATCGGGGCCATGCACGGTCAGCCAGCGCACGTGCTCGAGCGCGCCCGCGCCGTCGCCCTCGTCGCCGAGCAGCCGCGCCAAGGCCTCGTGGGCCAGGGGATCGGCGGGAGCGACCTCGATCACCCGCTCCCAGACCCGCCGCGCCTCGGCCATATCGCCCATCTTCTCGCGCAGCAGGGCCAGCCGGCGCCGCGCGTCGGCCAGGTCCGGTCCGCGCTCGGCCAGGATCTCCAGGTGCGGCAGGGCCACGGCCTTGCGGTCGCCGATCAGCTCAGCCAGGGCGGCGTGGGCCTCGACGTCCTCGTCGTCGAGCTTCAGCACCCGTCGCCAGGCCTCGGCGGCCGCCGCCGTATCGCCCTTCATGGCCAGGGCGCGGCCCAGACCGCGCCAGCCGTCGGCCTTCTTGGGGGTGGCCTCGGTGATGGCACGCAGGTGCGCCAGCGCCTGGTCGGGATCGTCCTTGAGCAGCTCGGCCAGAGCGGTGTGGGCCTCCAGCTCGGCCGGAGCGATGGCCAGCACGCGCCGCCAGGCCTGGGTCGCCTCGGCGGTCATGTCTGACTCGGTCAGCAGCCGCGCCAGACGCCGCCAGGAGGTCCGATCGTCGCTCGACTGCGCCAGGAGCCGCAGATGCTCCAGCGCCCGTGCCCTCAACCCCTGTTCGAGCAGGAGGTCGGCGAGGCGGTCGTGGGCGTTTCGATCGGCCGGATCGAGGTCCAGCACCCGACGCCAGACCTGGAAGGCCTCGGCGCCCTGGCCCAGCTCCTCCAGGGCACGGGCGTAGCGCTTCCAGGGCTTGACCTTGTCGGGCTCGCCTTCGGCCAGGGCCTTCACATGCGCAGCCGCCTCGGCCTTGCGGCCCGCCGCCTCGAGCAGGTTGGCGATCCGGTCGTGGGCCTGGGCGTCGGCGGGCGCGAGCGCCAGCACCTCGCCCCAGGCCGTGAGCTCGCCGTCGGAGTCGCCCAGGCCTTCCAAGACATGGGCCAGGCGCCGCCAGGGCTTGTCCTGGCCCTTGGCGCGCTCGGCGAGCCAGCGCAGATGGACCAGGGCGCCCGCCGGGTCGCCGGCGTCGGCCAGGAACTGGCTCAGCCGTTCATGCGGGATGGGATCGTCGGGCGCGACCTCGATCAGGCTTTCGAACGCCTGGCGCGCGCCATCCCTGTCGCCGAGCTTCTCCAGCAGCAGCGCCAGGTTGCGGCGCGCCGCCGGCAGGTCCGGCCCCCGTTCGGCCAGCAGCTTCAGGTGCGGCAGGGCTCCGGCCTTGCGCTCGCCGATCAGGTCGGCCAGGGCCGCATGGCCTTCGAGGTCGTCGCCCTCCAGCGCCAGCAGCCGGCTCCAGGCGTCCATGGCGCCTATGCGGTCCCCCACGGCCGCCAGGGCCCGACCCAGCGCCCGCCATCCCTCCGGCTTCTTCGGCTTGCCCTCGGCCACCGCCCGCAGATGCACCAGCGCTTCGGCCGGAGCTGTGGCCAGCTCGGCCAGGGCCTCGTGAGCCTCGAATTCGCCGGGCGCGATCTCGAGCACGCGCCGCCAGGCCGCCGCCGCCTCATCGATCTTGGAGACCTCGGTCAGGGTGCGGGCGAGCCGCCGCCAGGCGCCCCTGTCGTCGCCGGCCTCGGCCACCGCGCGCACGTGCTCCAGCGCCCGGCCCTTCAGGCCCTGGGCCAGCAGCAGGTTGGCGAGGTGGCTGTGCGCCTGCAGGTCGGCGTGGTCGATCTCCAGCACGCGCCGCCAGGCCCGGAACGCCGGCTCGTCCTGGCCCAACTCTTCCAGCATGCGGGCGTAGCGCTTCCAGGGCTTGGGCTTGCGCGGATCGGCCTCGGCCACCGCGAGCATCTCCGGCGCGGCCTCGGCCTTGCGGCCAAGCCCTTCGAGCAGGACCGCCAGGCGTTCGTGGGCAGTGAAGTCCCGGGGCGCGGCGGCCTGGACGGCCCGCCAGGCCTGGACGGCGGCTTCGGCCTCGCCGGCCTGCTCCAGCACCTTGGCGAGGCGTCGCCAGGGCTTGGGATCGGAAGACCCCGCCGCCTCAGCCACGACCCGCAGCGGCGCGACGGACTCGGCGCTGCCTTCGGGGAGAAGCTCGGCCAGGGCCTGGTTGGCCTCCAGGTCCCGCTCGTCGGTGTCCTGGACCCGCCGCCAGGCCTTGATGGCGGCGTTGCGCTCGCCGGTCTCGCGAAGCGATCGGGCCAGCTTGCGCCAGGTCGCGGCGTCCTTGCGGTCGAGCTGGGTCAGCTTCTGCAGCCGCTGGACGGCGTCGGCGTGACGCGCCCGGTCGATCAACAGGGCCGCGGCGGCCTCCAGCGCCTCGCGCCGGAGCGTCGGGTTCAACTCGGCGGCCTCGTCGAAGCTCGCCACGGCGGCGTCGATCTCGCCGGCGGCGCGGCGGCGCTCGGCCTCGCGAAGGGCCAGCCGCCCCCGCTGACGCGCATACCATTCAGCTGGCGACATCAGCCAAGCTCACGCGCTCGTCCGCCGAAACCCGCCCCCGCGGCGTCCAGCTGGGCCAGGACCATGATGCCGAGAATCCTCATTCCGACTTGGCTGACTGCATACACCGCCCCACCCCGGGCCACCGCATCCGGAGTCGCCTCGGCAGGCGGTGTTTAGCCGGCAGGGCCCGAGCGACCAAGGGTTGCTTTGCTGGTGATCTCGTCGGCCGGCTAAGGCGCCGGCGGCGGGGGCTCGAGGTGGGCCGTGGACCGGCGCGGACCCTCGACGTCGTCCTCGTTGTTGAACGATCGGGCTTCGGGCGCCCGATGGCTGAGGGCGGCCCGGACGGCGTCGTCGACGCTCAAGGGCTTCAGCGGCGACGCGGGCGCGGTGTCCGCGGCGCCGATCGGCGTGATTGCAGCTGCGTTTTGCATGGCCGCTCCTGGAAGCTTCATATCACAGCTTGAGCGAGAGCAGAGCTGAGCTGTTCCGGATTCCGGGCCTGATCGCGAAGTCTTGATCGCCTCGCGAGCGGCCCCGGATCGATAGGTTTCGAAGATTCGGTCGCCACGAGCGGTTCATTCCCTCGCGGAAGGGCTCTAGCTTGGGCCCAATCGAACTCGCGCAGACGAAAAAGGGAAACGCCATGGCCAAGCCGCTCAAGAGCCAAGCCGCGATGTCCGCGGGCCGCAGGGCCCAATGGAGGGCGCTGGGCCTCAGCGAGGAGGATCTGCTGAAGCCCAAGATCGCGGTGATCAATTCCTCGTCCGAGCTGGCGGTCTGCTACGCCCACCTCGACGGCGTGGCCAAGGTGGTGAAGGACACCATCCGGGCGGCCGGCGGCATCCCCTTCGAGGTGCGCACCACCGCGCCCAGCGACTTCATTGTCAACGCGGCCTACACCGGCGGCTACATCCTGCCGTCCCGCGACCTGGTCACCAACGACATCGAATGCCAGGTGGGCGCCGCCATGCTGGACGGCATGGTCTGCCTGTCCTCATGCGACAAGACCCCCCCGGGGCATCTCATGGCGGCGGGTCGGCTCGACATCCCCTCCATCACCGTCGTCGGCGGCTACCAGAAGTCCGGCGAGCTGAATGGCGAGCCGGTGGACGTCGAGGACGTGTTCCTCGAGCAGGTGCACGTGCGCATCGGCCGGCCCGGCAACCGCGACCTCAACGCCATGGCGGACGTCGCCATCCAGGGACCCGGCGTCTGCGCCGGCATGGCCACGGCCAACTCCATGGCGGTGGTCTGCGAGGCCCTGGGCATGACCCTGCCCGGCAATGCGCCGGTGGCGGCCAACAGCCGAACCATGTTCGACTACGCGCGTCGGGCCGGGACCCGGATCGTGGGCATGGTCGAAGAGGACCTCACCGCCCGCAAGGTGATGACCCGCGAGAGCTTCGTGAACGCGGTGGCCGCGGTGCTGGCGGTCTGCGGCTCGATCAACTGCGTCAAGCACCTGCAGGCCATCGCGGTGGAGGCCGGGGTGGACGTCGACATCTTCGGACTGTTCCGCGAGCTGACCGGCAAGATCCCCGTGCTGAGCGCCATCCGGCCCAACGGGAACTACCGCATCGACGACTTCGACCGCGCGGGCGGCGCGCGGGCTGTGCTGAAGCAGCTGCTGCCCCTGATCGAGCCGGACGCCATGACCGTCACCGGCAAGACCCTGCGGGAAAACCTCGAAAGCTATGAGGTCGCCAACCCGGAGGTGATCCGGCCGCTGGCCAACGTCTACACCATGAAGGCGCCGATCGTGATCCTGAAGGGCTCGCTCGCGCCCGACAGCGCCATCGCCAAGATGGGCCTCAGGACCGACGGCGACCGGCCGGAGACCTTCGACGGGCCGGCCATCGTCTATGAGACCGGGCCTGCGGCCATCGAGGGCCTGGCCAAGGGCGAGGTGAAACCCGGCCAGGTGCTGGTCGCCCGGAACCAGGGCGTCCGGGGCGGACCCGGCATGTCCGGCGGCGCGGCCAGCATCGTCTTCGCCGTGGACGGCGCGGGCCTCGGCGGCCAGATCGCCTTCATCACCGACGGGCAGCTCTCGGGCCTTTGCAACAAGGGCCTGACCATCGCCGAGGTCTCGCCCGAGGCCGCCACCGGCGGCCCGATCAGCCTGGTGCGCAACGGCGACCGGATCACCGTGGACGTCGACGCGGGAACCATCGAGCTGCACGTCGAAGAGGAAGAGCTGGCCCGCCGCCGGGCCGAGCCCGTTCGCCCGCTGGCGACCCCGCCCACGGGCTGGCTGTCGCTCTACCGCGAGCAGGTCCAGCCGATGAGCCGCGGCGCCGTGATGCGGCCGGCAGGCGCCTGATCCTGCCGGACGCCCGAGCCGCTCATCCCATTCGGTGCAGGGCGCAAAGCTTGTTGCCGTCCGGGTCGCGCAGATAGGCAAGGTAGAGCTTGAGGCCGTTCCCCTCACGGAGGCCCGGCGGATCCTCGCAGCTCACCCCACCGTTGGCGACGCCAGCCGCGTGCCAGGCGTCGGCCTGTTCGGGCGAGGCGCAGGCAAAGCCGATGGTGCCGCCGTTGGCGACGGTCGCGGCCTTGCCGTCAATGGGCTGCGTCACGATGAGGGCGCCGGTCGGGGTCCGGTAGAAGACGCGGCGATCGCCATCGACGATGCCCGGCTCCACGCCGAGCGCCCCGAGCGTGGCGTCGTAGAATGTCTTGGCCCGCCGCACGTCGTTCGTGCCGATCGCTATGTGTGAGAACATCTTGCTTCCCCTGGTTTCCTGAAGCGCTTCCGTGTCGCGGCCGCCCGCCAAGGTCAAGCCGGCGGGGCGCCCTACCCGCGGGGCGCCCGGATCGACCATCGCAAGGGACGAAGCACCGTTGTCCGCCGACTTTCGTTAGTGTGTCCTGGATCTGCGCCGAGCCCCGGCGGCTGGGAGAAGCGGCATGCGTCAGGGAGCCGAGCTCCTGAGAATCCCCACCCGCGGACGGGGTCTCTACGACTTCACGCGGCAAGCGGCGGGCTGGGCGCACGATCAGGGCCTGCACACGGGCCTGCTGACCCTGTTCTGCCGGCATACCTCGGCCTCGCTGCTGATCCAGGAGAACGCCGATCCCGACGTGCGGCGGGACCTGGAGACCTATTTCGAGACCATCGCGCCGGAGGACCCCGGCCGCTACCGCCACGACACCGAGGGCCCGGACGACATGCCGGCGCACATCAGAACGGCGCTCACCCAGTCCCAGCTTTCGATCCCGCTGATTGGCGGCCGGCTGGCGCTGGGGACCTGGCAGGGGATCTATCTGTTCGAGCACCGCCGCGAGGGCGGGACGCGCGAGGTGGCGCTGCACCTGATCGGCGATTGATGTCGACGATCAATGTTGATCAACATCAGCCCTTGACGGCGGGCGTCGCGGCCTGGGCGTAGGTCGCCTGTTGCAGGGCCGGCTCCATCCGCTCGGCGATGAAGCGGGTGGCGTCGAGCTTGCGGCCGCCAATCCGTTCGATCTCCAGGTGCACATGATTGGTGATGCCGTGATACCGCGGCTGCAGGCTGTGGGCGCGGCCGATCGGCTGGCCGATATGCACGGCCTGGCCCTCCTGCACCGAGGGATCGACGTAGAAGACCCGCGCTTCGTAGTGCAGGGCCGGGTTTGTGATCTCGACGAAATGATAGCGCGGGTCGCCCGAATAGGCCGCGCCGATCTTGCTGACGTAGCCGGAGATGGGAGCATCGACCTTCTGGCCGGCCGAAGCGTCGAAATCGGTGCCCTCGTGGCGCCGCTCGCCGGCGTCGCGCCCGGCGCCGAAGCCGCCGCAACCGAAGTCGTCGCATCCGCGCAGGTCTCTGCCGGTGGGATTGGCGAAATCGGCCTGGCCGTCGCCGTCGACATCGACCCCGGTCCAGACCAGTTGCTGGGGCGGCGGGGCCTCGGCTTCGGGCGCCCGCAGGCCCAAGGACGCGTAGGTCTGCTCCACGTTGCGCTCGGGCGAAGGAACGCTCACCGCATGAGCCTCGGCCATGGCCTCGGCCCCGAGGCCGACGAAGCCGCCGAACATCGCTATCGCCAGGGCGCCCGCGCCCCAAAATCCGCCGTGGGCGGACGCATGGGCATCCGTCTTGGCCCGCATGGACACCTCACATCTCGACGCAGGGGCCTTTCGGCGCGCAAGAGGCGCCGCCCCGCTTGCCGGTCTGGCCGGCCGTTTCGCCAGTCGCCTGGCTGTTGGAAGCTGCTGGTCGCCTGCCCCGGACGACAGTGACCGAACCCCAAAATGGCGCCGAATGTGGCGATTATGGGCCGCCGGTCACGCTTCGCCGGCGCCTTTGCCCGAGCATCGCCGAGGAATCAACCCCGGGCCCAAGATCGAACCTGGTGGCCGACCCAGACCAGGCGGCGTTTCCTCAGGTGTAGATTGAGACCAGCCGCGACCCCGATCGCGTTGAGCCTGGACCTGCGACCGTTCCACTCAGGCGCCTTCACAACCACGTGCCTGGCGGTCCCGGATTACAGCCCAAGCCCTTGCAACAGCTCAGCTTCCGGCTTGCGCCGACGCCTCCCAGCCTCCGCCCAGGGCCTTGTAGAGAGCCACCAGGTCGGTGGAGGCGATGGCCGCGCTCTGGGCCAGCTGCAGCTCGTTCTGCTGCTGGGCGCGCTGGGCGTCGAGCACGTCGAGGAAATTCCCCACGCCGCTGCGCCAGCGGTCCAGCGCCAGGCCGACGGCCGTGCGGTTCTGGGCGACGGTGGCCGCCAGGGAGGCGTGACGGGCCTGGTCGGAATCATAGGCCACGAGTGCGTCGTCGACCTCGTGCAGGGCGCCCAGCACGGTCTTGGCGTAGTCGAGGGCCGCCTCTCTGGCGCGGGCGTCCTGCAGGCGGACGTTCGCCTTTCGACGGCCAGCGTCGAAGATCGGGACCTGGACCTGGGGCTCGATCACCCCGAAGCGGCTGGCCCAATCGAGCAGGTGGGCGAGGCTTTCGGACTGGGTCCCGCCCGAGGCGGTGAGGGTCAGGCGTGGATAGAGCTCGGCGATGGCCACGCCCTGGAGGGCCACCGCGGCGTGCAGACGGGCCTCGGCGCCCTGGATGTCGGGCCGCCGGCGGGCCAGATCCGAAGGCAGGCCCACCGGAACCACGGGCGGGATCGACGGTGTGGGCCTCGCGGTTCCGAGCTCGGCCTTCAGGGCGCCGGGCGGGAGGTCAAGGAGACGGCTCAACTGATTGATGTCCGCGGCGATCTGGCGGTTGAGCTGCGGCAGGGCGGCCTCGGCGGCCGTCACCTGCGCGGCGGCGCGCGAGACGTCGATGTCGCTGGACAGCCCAGCGCCGCGGCGCTGACGGGCGAGATCCAGCAGCTGATCCAGGGTCGAGATCGTCTCGGTCGTGACGGCGCGGCTGGTCTGGGCGCCGCGGAGATCGACGTAGGCCCGCGCCACCTCCCCGAACAGCGACACCTCCGCGCCCCGCTGGTCCCAGGCGGCGGCCTCGACATTGGCCCGGGCCGCCTCGACGTTGCGGCGGACGTGGCCGAACAGGTCGATCTCCCATGAGGCGTCGAAGCCCAGCTGGTACTGGCCATAGGGATTGGGGAAGGAGACGGCGGGCGCGACGGCCCCGAGCTTGTCGAACTGATTGAACAGCCGGCCCTGGGTGGTGGTGGTGCTGAACTCGGTGCCGGAGAAGGAGGCGTTCCCGTTCAGGCTCGGCAGCTGCTGGGCGGCGGCGGCGTCCCTCTGGGCCCGAGCCTCGGCGATGCGCAGCCCCGCCTGCTGCAGGTCGAGGTTGGCCGCCGCGGCGCGGCCGATCAGGGCGCTGAGCTCCGGATCGCCGAAGCTGGTCCACCAGGCCGCCTCGGCGGCGGCCCCGGGGTTCGCCTGGCTGGGCGCGGCCGATGACGACTTCGCCGACCAGGCGGCGGGGACGTCGGGCTTGGGCCGCTGGAAGTCGGGACCGACGGCGCAGGCGGCGAGCGCGAGGGCGGCGGCGCCCAGAAGGGCGAGCGACAGGCGGGTGTTGCGACGGCTCATGGCGACCTCACTGCAACCGCTGGCGGAACATCCACGCGCCGCCGACCAGGGTCACGGCCGAGATGATGGTGAGGGGGATCAGGTCCTGGCCGAGGCGGTCCAGCCCCGCCCCTTCCAGATAGACCCGCTGGGTGATGTCGATGGCGTAGCGAAGAGGGTTGATCATGGTGAAGTACTGCAGCGGCAGCGGCATGTTGCTGAGCGGCGTGGTCAGGCCCGACAGCAGCGAGAACGGCATGATCAGGAGAAGGCCATAGAGCATGGCCTGCTGCTGGGTCGCCGCGAACGAGGACAGCAGCAGCCCGATGCCGATGGCCGCGAGCAGGAAGAAGGTCAGCCCCGCGTAGAGGGTCAGCAGCGAGCCGGCGAAGGGGATGCGGAACCAGAGCTCGGCCACCAGCAAGACGCCGGTCGCCTGCGAAAGGCCGATCAGCATGCAAGGGAAGGCCTTGCCGATCATGATCTCGGAGGGACTGAGCGGGGTGACCAGCAGCTGGTCGAAGGTGCCCTGCTCCCTCTCGCGCGCCACCGACATGGTGGTCAGCAGCATGGTCTGCAGCAGGGTGAGGGTTCCGATCATGCCGGGGATCATGTTCCACCGGCTCTCGAGGTTGGGATTGTACCAGGCCCTGGCGATCACCTGCACCTGCGACGCCGGCTGGGCGTGGTCCGAGCGCCAGTCGGCGTTGAACTGCTCGACGATGGCCCCGACGTAGGCGTTGGCGACCCCGGCGGTGTTGGAGTTGCGGCCGTCGGCGATCACCTGGACGTCGGCGCCATGACCGGTCTGGATCCCGCGCTCGAAGCCCTGGGGCACCTGGATCACGATCAGGGCCTTCTTGGAGTCGATGAAGCCCCGGATGTCGGACACCCGGCGGAGGTCGGCGATCTTCTGGAAGGCGCGGTTTCCCTGAACGTCGGCCAGGAGCTGGGCCGAGGCGGCGCTGCGGTCCTGGTCCAGCACCGCATACGGCACGTGGTTCAGGTCGTAGGTCGCGGCATAGCCGAAGATCAGGCTCTGCAGGATCGGCGGGATCAGCAGGCTGGCCCGCGCGCGCGGGTCCTTCAGCACGGCCAGCAGCTCCTTGCGGGTCAGGGCCAGGATTCGGAGCAGGGAGCGCCAGACCGCGTCCATCACAGGCTCTTCCGGTTCACGCGGCGGCTGAACGCGAAGAGCACCACAGCCATCAGGGCCAGCACCGCCGCGTTGGGCAGGATCACCGACCAGATGTCCCCGGCCAGGAAGACGGTCTGCAGCAGGGCGACGTAGTAGCGGGCGGGCAGGAGGTAGGTGATCAGGCGCACCGCCGTCGGCGTGCTCCTGAGATCGAACAGGAAGCCGGACAGCATGAAGGCCGGCATGAAGGTGACCAGCATGGTCAGCTGGCTGGCCACGAGCTGGTTCTTGGTGGCCGACGAGATGAGCAGGCCAACGCCCAGGGCCACCAGCATGTAGAGCACCGACACGCCGATCAGCACGACCAGCGAGCCCCTTATGGGCACGTGGAACAGGTAGCGGGCGGCCAGGATGCAGAGGGTCAGGCCGACCATCCCCAGCGCGAAATAGGGGATGGTCTTGCCGAGCAGAATCTCGGTGGAGCGCACTGGCGTGACCAGCAGGGCCTCCATCGTGCCCCGCTCCCACTCGCGCGCCACCACCATCGAGGTGAGCAGGGCCCCGATCAGGGTCATCACCAGGACGACCAGCCCCGGCACCAGGAAGTAGCTCGAGTTGTTGGCCGCGTTGAACCACATGCGCGACTGCACGCCCACCGGCCCCGCGACGACCGGATGGCCCTCGGTCGCCTGGTGAGCCTGCCAGGTCCCGACCGCGCCCTGGGCGTAGGCCTCGATGATGCGCGCCCGGTTGGCGTCGCGGCCGTTCACAACCAGCTGGAGCTGGCCCTCGCCCGCGGCGTAGCGGCTGGAGAAGTCGTCGGGGATGCGCAGGAAGCCGTCGATCTTGTCGCTCATCAGGAGCCGCTCGGCGTCGGGCTCGTTGCGCATCAGGCGCGGCGAGAAATAGGGCGACAGCTTGAAGCTGGCGTAGATCCCCGAAACCTCGGGCGTCTGGGGCCCCGCGACGATGGCGATCGGGACGTTCTTCACATCCAGCGACAGTCCGAAGCCGAACAACAGGATCAGGATCAGCGGCAGCACCACGCCCAGGGCGATGCTGGACGGATCGCGCACGATCTGGCGGACCTCCTTCTTCACCAGGGCCCAGAGCCGGGCGAGCGAGATGGTTTCGGGGCCCAGCCTCATGCCGCCGCCCCCCGGGCAGCTTCGTGGCGGGACTCCTCGACCACCGCGATGAAGGCGTCCTCCATGGAGCCCGGCTGGCCGTCACGGCCCTCTGCCCGGGCGCGGATTTCGGCGGGCGTCCCCTGGGCCAGGATGCGCCCGGCGTCGAGGATCGCCATGCGGTCGCAGTACTCGGCTTCCTGCATGAAATGGGTGGTCACGATCACCGTGACGCCCTGGTCGGCCAGGGCGGTGATGCGCCGCCAGAAGGCGCGTCGCGCCAGGGGATCGGCGCCCGACGTCGGCTCGTCCAGGAACAGGATCTCCGGCTCGTGCAGCAGCGAGGCCGCCAGCGACAGCCGCTGCTTGTAGCCGCCGGGCAACTGGCCGCTGGGGATGTCCAGCCGGTCCCTGAGCTCGAACTGGCCGACCGCCCAGTCGATGCGCTCGCGGCGTTCGCGGCGTCTCAGATTGTAGGCGCTGGCGAAGAACTCGAGGTTCTCCATGACCGTCAGCTGGGCGTAGAGCGAGAACTTCTGGGCCATGTAGCCGATGCGCTGACGGGCGGCCGGGCCGGCCCTGAGCAGGTCGGCGCCGGCGACCCTCAGCGTCCCGCCCGACGCGGCCAGCAGACCGCAGAGCATGCGGAACGTCGTGGTCTTGCCCGCGCCGTTGGGCCCCAGGAGTCCGAAGATCTCGCCGCGCGCGACCTGGAAGCTGACGTGATCGACGGCGGTGAAGGGGCCGAATCTGCGGACCAGGTCCTTCACCTCGACCACCGTCTCCCCGCCATGGCGCTCGAGGGGCCGGGCGAGCGAAATGGCGCCGGCCTTCTCGGCCTCGGGATCGGCGACGCTCTTCAGCATCGCCATGAAGCCATCCTCGAACCGCGGCGGCGTCGGCCGGAGCTGGACCCCATGCAGGGCCTCGTCCCCGCTCCGGCCGTCGGCGAGGACCACGCGCACCCGCCCGGCGTCCGGCACAGCGTCGATCACCTCGGGGATGTCGAGCAGCTCGGCCTGCAGCGAGCGGGCGGTGCGCCCCTCGGGCGGATCGGCCAGGAAGCTGCGCCCCTCCGCCAGCCGGGTCACCTCCGAGGGCGGGCCTGCGGCCAGCACCCGGCCCTTGTGCAGGATGATCGCCTGGTCGCAGCGCTCGGCCTCGTCGAGGTAGGAGGTCGAGACCAGCACGGTCAGACCCTCGGAGCGCACCAGCCGGTCGATGATCTGCCAGAGCTCGCGTCGCGACAGGGGATCGACCCCTACCGTCGGCTCGTCCAGCAGCAGCAGGTCGGGCGAGCGGATCAGGGTGCAGGCCAGCCCCAGCTTCTGCTTCATGCCCCCCGACAGCTGGCCCGCGAGCCGGCCGGTGAAGGGGCCGAGCTGGGTCATCTCCATCAGCTGCGGATAGCGGGCGCGCCGCTCGGCGTCGGTGGCCCCGTGGAGGTCCGCGTAGAGGTCGAGGTTCTCCTGGACCGTCAGGTCCTCGTAGAGGCCGAACCGCTGGGGCATGTAGGCGATGCGGTCCTGGATCGCCTGGGGGTCCTTGGCGGCGTCGATCCCCAGGACCAGGAGCTGGCCGGACTC
Source organism: uncultured Caulobacteraceae bacterium (assembly GCA_964614675.1). Lineage (GTDB taxonomy): Bacteria > Pseudomonadota > Alphaproteobacteria > Caulobacterales > Caulobacteraceae > JANWHQ01. Next base: position 23,734 of record CAZTMF010000005.1, read on the forward strand.
GGCGGCGAGCAGGCCGGCCGCCAGGCGGATCAGGGTGGTCTTGCCGGCGCCGTCGGGCCCTGCCAGCGCCGTCAGCTGGCCGTGGCGCACCTCCAGCGATACGCCGTCCAGCGCCTGGACCCGCTCCGGCGCCTTGCCGAACGCCTTGTGGATGTCCCGTCCGACCAGGACCCCTTCGCCCGGAGGGCCAGCGGTCATCGCCGCGCGCCGGCCGGCAGAGGCAGGGCGACGGTGGCGGGCATGCCGAGCCTCAGGTCGTCGGCGGGGTCGTCGACGAAGACGCGGATCTCGTAGACCAGGCTCGACCTCAGATCCTCGGTCTGCACCGTCTTGGGGGTGAACTCGGCCATGGGCGAGATGAAGCCCACCCAGCCCGGGAACCGGCGGCCGGGGAAGGCGTCGACCGTCACCGTGGCCCGCTCGCCCTGACGCACGTGGCCGAGGTCTGGCTCGGAGACATAGGCCCGCACCCACTTGGGATCGAGGATCGCCAGGCTGAAGACGGTCTTCTGGGGCGAGGCCATGTCGCCGGGCTCCAGAACGCGCGAGCGGATCACGCCCTTGGTCGGCGCGGTGAGGACCGCATCGGCGACCTGGCGCTGCAGGAGGGCGATCTGGGCGCGGTCGGCCCGGAGCTGGGCCTCGGCCTGGGTGACATCCTCCTTGCGGGGACCCAGGACCTGGAGCTCCACCGCCTTCTGCTGGGCCGTGACCCTGGCGTTGGCGGCGGCCGCCGCGGCCTTGGCGTCGTCGAGGTCCTGGTGGCTCAGGGCCTTGCCCTGGGACGAGTCCCACAGCTCCTGGACCCGGCGGCTCTTGGCGTCGGCCGTCGCGGCGTCGGCCTGGGCCTGGGCGAGGTTGGCGCGGGCCTGGGCGATCTCCTGCGGACGGCTGCCGTGCTGCAGCCGTTCCACCGCGCTCGCCTGAGCGTCGGCCACGGCCTGGGCCTGCTGGAGTTGCGGCTGCAGGCGGCCGGTGTCCAGCCGCGCCAGCACCTGGCCGGGCGTGACGTGGTCGCCCTCCTTGACCAGGACTTCGGTGACGCGTTCGGAATTGTTGAAGGCGAGATCGACCTGGCGGAGGTCGACGTTGCCGTAAAGCGTCAGGGCGCCCGGCCCGCCGCGCCCATGCAGCCACCACCAGACGCCGACGCCCACGGCGATGAGCAGCACCGCCAGAAGGACAATACGCACGATCCGCTTGTTCATGGCCGGGTCCCCTGGCGCGGACCCTGAGCCAGCCACTCGCGGAGGTCAAATTCAAATTTGAATTTTGTTGAAAATCACGCCGAGGGGCCTAGGCTCCGGTCGTGGCGGCCAGAGACCCATCCCTCGACGAGCACAAGGCAGGCGCCCGCGCGCGCCTTCTGGAAGCCGCCGGCCAAGTCTTCGCAGAGCAAGGGTTCGAAGCGGCGACCGGCAAGGAAATCGCAGAACGGGCCGGAGTGAACGCCGCCGGCGTCAACTACCACTTCGGCAGCCTCGAGGGTCTTTGCGCCGCAGTGCTCGCGGCCGCCAGGGATCGGCTGGTGACGTCCGAAGCGTTCGCCGAGATCGCCGCGCGGCCTGAACCGCCGGAAGAGAAGCTGCGGGCGCTCATCCGTCTGGTGGTGGGCGCCATCAGGACGGGAAGGTCGGGATGGGCGCTCAGGCTGCTGGGCCGCGAGGTGACTGCCCCCTCGCCGGTGGGCCTGGGGCTGCTGATCTCCACGGTCAGGCCCAGGGTGCGGCTGCTGAGATCGCTCGTGGGCCAGATCATCGATCGCCCCGAGGACGATCCGGAGGTGGCTCTCGCCTGCATCAGCATCGTCGCGCCGCTGCAGCTTCTG
>CAZTMF010000006.1:0-25364 GCA_964614675.1 uncultured Caulobacteraceae bacterium
GGTGATGATCGCCCAGATCGAGGCCGGAGGGGCGGACGAGGAGTTCTACGACGCCAAGGTCAAGGTGCTGTCCGAGGAGATCGAGCACCACGTCGGGGAAGAGGAAAAGCCGGCCGAGGGCTTGTTCGCCCAGGCGCGCAAGGCCGGCCTCGACATGGACGCCCTGGGGCGGCAGATGGCCGCGCGCAAAGAGGAGCTCCTGGCCCAGATCAAGTCGGGCGGCCTGCCGGCGCCGGAAACCCGCACCTTCGTGAACAGCGACGTCGAGCAGGGCGAGCCGGTCGATGCGTCATCCGCCGAACCTGCCCCGGGCGAGACCCGCCCCGAAGTCGGCTAGGCGAAACTCAGGGCGGGAGCTGCGGCGCTAGCCGTGACTGAGACCCTGGACGGAACTGTCCCGCCGGATGTGGCCGATCTGGCCGAAGAGGTGTTGCGCCGGGCCCATGAGGCGCGGCTCACTCTCGCGGCCGCCGAGAGCTGCACCGGCGGGCTTCTGGCGTCCCTGCTGACCGACGTCGAGGGCTATGCGCACGCTTTCGAGCGCGGCTTCGTGGCCTATTCGGAGCTCTCCAAGCACGAGTTGCTCGGCGTTGGCCTGGACGTCCTGCACTTCCACGGCGCCGTCTCCGAACCGGTCGCTCGGGCGATGGCCGAGGGCGCCCTGGAGGCGGCCCATGCGGACGTCGCCGTCGCGGTCACGGGCTTCGCGGGTCCCGGCGCGCCGGGCGAGGAGCCGGGACTCGTCCATTTCGCGGTCAGCCGGAAGGGGCGGCCGACCATCCATCGCGAGGAACATTTCGGCGACATCGGGCGTGGCGCGGTCAGGCTGAAGTGCCTGAGATGCTGTCTTGAAATGCTGGACCAGGCCCTGGCCAGCTGATCCGGGCCCTGGACGTCAGGACCGCGTTTCGGTCACGGGCGCCGGGCTGAACGTCAGGGTCAGGGCCCCCAGAGCGGCAGCCAGGGCAGATCCGGCCAGGACGCCGATCTTCGCCACGGCGCCGTAGGGCCCGGTCTGGAACGCCTGCTCGGCCAGCAACAGCGACAGGGGATCCCCGATGCCGCACAGCAGGGCGGCTCCCACGAAGGTCACCGTGGCGGCGCCGGCGGGAAGGACCGCGATCCCGGTCCTGGCGGCCGCCCACGTCGCCAGCACGATGCCGACAGGCTTGCCGATCGCCAGACCCAGAGCCACGCCCGCTAGCACCCGCAAGGCGTCGGGCGCCCGCAGGTCCGCCACAAGAGCAACCCCGGCGGCGGTGAAGGCGAACAGCGGCAGCACGACATAGGACGACCAGGGCTCCATGGCCCGCTCGGCGCGCTCCGCCGGCGACAGCAGGCGTTCGGCCGCCGCCGACAGGTTGCGGCTGGCCCAATCCCAGATGGGCTCCTGCTGCAGCTCGCTCCGCCCTTTGCCGGCCCGCTTCAGCTCGCGTTCGGCATGCTCGAGCTCGGCCAGCGCCGTCGCCGCCTGCGCCAGCAGGGGCCCCGGGTTTGGGACCGGCCGCGGCGGCAGGAAGGCGGCCAGGGCGATGCCGCTGATGGCGCCGCTCACGCCGGCCAGGTGGAGGGACAGCCAAAGCCCGAGGGTGGCGGCCAGATAGGGCCAGGTCGCATAGACCCGCCAGCGGCTGAACAGAGCCATGGCGGCCACAGCTGCGGCCGCCGCGAGCAGCCACTCGGCGTGGATCGAGCGCGGATAGAAGATCGCCAGGATGAGGATCGACAGCACGTCGTCGGCGACGGCGTAGGTCGCCACGAACACCTTCAGGCCCCCCGAGATTCGAGCGCCGAAGATCGCGAGCACGCCCAGGGTGAAAGCCACCCCGGTGTCGGCGGGCGCCGACCAGCCCGGCGCGGTCGGGCCCGGATTGATGGCGAGGTAGAGGGCCGCGGGAACGATGATGCCCCCGACGGCGGCCAGGAGCGGCGCCAGGGCGGCACGCCAGTCCGTGAAGGTCCCCGCGGTGGCCTCGCGCCGGATCTCCAGTCCCAGGATGAGGAAGAAGATCGCGAGCAGGCCCTCGGAGCACCATTCGGCGACGCTCAGGCTGAGCACGCTGGATATCGGACCCACCCCGACCTCGGCGTGCACGAGGTTCTGATAAGCTGAGGCGAGCGGGCTGTTGGCGCAGATCAGGGCGAGGGCGGCCGCCGCCAGCAGCACCAGGCCGGCCGAGGTCGGCAGGTTGGCGAAGGCCCTCGCCGTGCGCTGCACGCGGGCGCCCACGGGCCGCTCCAGCGACTCCAGCATCGAGTAGAAATCCCAGGCCCCGTCGTATCGGAGCCCGTCGACGAAAATGGTCGGGGTGGCGGTCACCCCATTGGCGCGGCCGTCGGCCAGGTCCTGCTCGACCCGCTGGCGCAGCTTCGGATCCTCGAGGTCCCTGGTGAAGCGGGCCATATCGAGGTGCAGCGAGGTCGCGATCTGGAGCAGCGCGCTCCGGTCGATCGGCGCCTCGTACGCGTAGAGCGCGTCGTGCATGTCCCAGAAGCGGTCCTGGCGACCTGCGGCCTCGGCGCCGATGGACGCCAGTTCCGCGCCGGGATGGGCGCGCTCGTTCGGGAAGTGCCTGAAGGCATAGACCATCCGGTCGCCGAGGGCCTGGCGAAGGCGCTCGAGCACAGGCCGCAGGCTCCGGCAATAGGGGCAGAGGTAGTCGCCGTAAAGGACGACCAGGACGCGGCGGCCCCGGGCGCCGCCGCCGCGGACGTGATCCCGCCGTCTGTCGATCGGACGGAGGAGCCTGTGGTCGGCCACGTCTGTGCTCACCTGGGTCGCCCGATCCTCAGGGTGAAAGTCTGTCTCCCGCCATGAACGAGTTCACGGCGGGAAGGTGGCCGTTCTAGATCAACAATGAGGGATCGAGGACTCCCGCGGCAGGTTGCGCCACGCGTCTCGTTCAGGCGTCGCCGCCCAAGGCCTTGTAGAGGGTCACCTGGGCAAGGCGCTCGTTCAGCATGCTCTGGGCCAGGGACGCCTCGGTCTGGCGGCGGGTTTCCTGGGCGTCCAGCCATACCTTCAAGGTGGTCGAGCCGGCGCGGTAGAGGGTCTCGTCCAGGGATTCCACCCGACGAGCGTCTCCCAGCGAGCCGGTCAGCAGGCGGGACTCTTCGGCATAATGGCGCCGGTCGGCCAGGGCGTTCTCGACGTCGACCAGGGCCTGGTAGAGGGTCTGGCGAAAGCCGATGACGGCGCTCTTGTAGGCCAGCTTGGCGTCCTTGTTCTGCAGCCTCATCTGGTCGACCTGCAGGAACGGCAGCAGGACGTCCGCGCCCAAGGTCCCCACCGGGTTCTTCAGGACGTTGGCCAGTTCGGCGGTGCTGGTCCCGAGCTGACCGGTCAGGTTCAGCCGCGGATAGAAGTTGAGGCGGGTGACATCCACTTGGCGCAGTTGCTCGCGCAGGCGCAACTCGGCCGCCCTCAGGTCAGGCCGACGCGACAGCAGTTCGGCCGGCAGACCCACGGCCACGGGCGGAGGCTCGGCTTCTCCCGATCCCACCGGCTGCGCCGCCGGGTTCCAGTGCTGGCCGTCGAGCAGCAGATCGATGGCGTTCAACGCCGCGACCCGCTGACGCTGCAGATCCTCGAGGGTGGACTGTTGGCTCTTCAGCGACTGCTCGGCCTCCGAGACGTCCAGCAGCGAGGCCGAACCGGCGTTGCGCAGCGCCTGGGCCAGCCCCAGCGTCCGCCGGGTATAGGCGACGCTGTCCTCGGAGAGCGCGATCCGCTCATTGAGATAGGCCAGCTGGTAGTAGAGATCGACGGCGGTGGCGATCAGCGACAGGCGGGCGGTGGCGTAGTCCTCCGCGGTGGCGTCCGCCTCGAAACGGGCCACGTCCTTGGTCGCGTGCAGGCGGCCGAAGAGGTCGGCCTCATAGGAAATCGAGGCGCTGCTTCCGTACGACCTCAGCCAGGGACCATTGCCGTTCAGCGGTCCGGTGGCGCCGGCCGTGAGACTGCCCGAGATGGCGGGGTTGACCACCGAGAGCCCGACCTGGACGCGGGCGCGTTCCACCGAGATCTCCGACTGGGCCAGGGAGTTGTTGCGGGCCAGGGCCTGGTCGACCAGGGCGTCGAGGCCGGTATCGGAGAAACGCTTCCACCAGTCGCCGCCGGGTGCGGCCTGGCTGGCCGTGGAGACCGGCGCCTGGGCGTAGGTAGGGGGCACGGTCGTGGCCGGGCGGACGTAGGCGGTGGTGCTGGCGCAGCCGGCCAGCAGAGCGCTGGAGGCGCAGAGGGCGGTGAGGATCCTGGATCGGGTGGTCATTCGCGCGCCAAAGCCTCCACTGGATCCAGCCGCGCGGCGCTGCGGGCCGGGAAGAAGCCGAAGCTCAGGCCGATCAGGGTCGAGACCCCGAAGGCCACCACCATGGACATCGGCGAGAAGATCATGGTTATCGGCGCGTTCGGCGCCCGGCTCACCAAAGCCCCGAGGCCGAGCGCCAGGCCGACCCCGATCGCACCGCCCAGCAGGCAAATCACCACAGCTTCGATCAGGAACTGGCTCATGATGTCGCTGCGCCTGGCGCCCACGGCGCAACGCACGCCGATCTCGCGGGTCCGTTCGCGCACCGACACCAGCATGATGTTCATCACCCCGATACCGCCTACCAAGAGCGAGATCCCCGCCACCGCAGTGATCAGCAGGGTGAGGGTCGCCAGGGTGGAATCTATGGTCTTGCGGACGCTGTCGCTGCTCTGCAGGTAGAAGTCCTTCCGGCCGTGGCGGATTTGCATGAAATGGTCGATCGCCGCCTGGGCCGCGTCCGAAGTCATGCTGTCGGGCACCCGGATCGTGATGCTTCGCAGGTAGCTCTGGCCGGTCATCCGGCCCATGACCGTGGTGTAGGGCACGAAGATGTTGAGGTTCTGATCGGCGAAGAAGCCGCTGTCCCGCTTCTCCGCCACGCCCACGATGCGGACTGGCACCGAGCCCAGGATGATCACCTGGCCCAAGGCGCTCTCGCCGTGGGGGAAGAGTTTGGCGCGGGTATTGTCGTCGATCACCGCTTCCTGCGACCGGTCCTGGACGGACTGAGCGTCGAAGGGGACCCCTTGGGCGATGTTGACGCCCCTCACGCGGAAGTAGCCGCTCCCCACACCGTTGACCGTCCCGTTGGACTGGATGTCCCCGTAGCGGACCATGGCCGAGGTGGAGGCCGTGGGCGTGACGCTGTCGACGAAGCTCTGGCCGGTCAGGGCGTCGGCATCGCGCGAGGAAAGGGTCTGGACCGCCGTGGAACGCACGTCCCCAGCGCCGGTGCCGGGGAAGATGTCGATGGTGTTGGAGCCAAGAGCGCTGATGTTCTTCATCACCCTTGCTCGCGATCCCTGGCCCAAGGCCACGATCGAGACCACAGAGGCGATGCCAATGATGATGCCGAGCATGGTCAGAAAGCTGCGCAGCCGGTGGGAAGTGATCGAGGTGATGGCCATGCGGCCGGCCTCGCCGAAGCGGTCGGCCCACGCTCGCCAGGATCCACGTCCCTGCTTGAGGGCGAAGGCGGCGGCCGCCTTGGAGGGGTCCTCGCCTCCGGCCGTACGGCGGTCGGCGATGATCTCGCCATCTTTGAGCTCGACGATGCGCCTGGCATGCCCGGCCACGGTCATGTCGTGGGTGACCAGGATGATGGTGTGGCCGAGCGCGTTCAGCTCGTCGAGGATGCGCAGCATCTCCGCGCCGCTCTTGGAGTCGAGCGCGCCTGTGGGCTCGTCGGCCAGGATCACCTCGCCGCCGTTCATCAGAGCCCGGGCGATCGAAACCCGCTGCTGCTGGCCACCCGAGAGTTCGGACGGCCGGTGGTCCAGGCGGTCCGATAGGCCCAGTTGTCCGAGCAGGGCCCGGGCCCGTTCGCGCCGGTGGGAACGGTCACGGCCTGCGTAGATCGCCGGGATCTCCACATTGCCGACCGCGTCCAGCTCGCCCATCAGGTGGTAGCGCTGGAAGATGAAGCCGAAGTGCTCGCGGCGCAGGGCGGCCAGCTCGTCCGGGTCCAGGTGGGCGGTGTTGTGCCCCGCGATCCGGTAGTCGCCCTGGGTCGGCCGGTCGAGGCACCCCAGGATGTTCATCAGGGTCGACTTGCCCGAACCCGATGCGCCGACGATGGCCACGTACTCGCCCGGATCGATCGACAGGGTGAGGCCACGCAGGGCGCTGACCGCCTGTTCGCCCGAGCCGTAGCTGCGCCAGACGTCCTTGAGCTCGATGAGGGCGGCCATCGGCTACGGCCCTCCCAAGCCCGGAGGCGGGCCGCGGCGGCCGCCGCCGAGCCCAGGCGCCGGGGGAAGACCGGCGGTGGCGGTCTGGCCAATGGCCTGGCCGGTCACCACCTTTTCGCCCGGCTGGACGCCAGAGAGCACCTCGGCGGTCACTTTATTGTCCAAGCCGATCGTCACGAGCCGCGGCTGGGCGCGCCCCTTGGCGTCGACCACCAGGACCAGATGCTGGTTGGGCGCGCGGGGCATCATCATCGCGGGAGGGGGCCCGGCCTGCCGGGCGGGGATGGGTACGCCTGCGGGCGGCGCGGGGTCCAACGCGGCCGAGGGGATGGTCACTACGTTACGGGCATGGGAGACCTCGATCGTCACCTGGGCGGTCATGTCCGCCTTGAGCACGCGATCCGGGTTCGCCACGTCTACCAGCCCATCGTAATAGATCGCGGAGGTCGAGGTCGATGAGGTCGTGGAGCTGGCGTTATTCACCTCGCTGACGATGGAATTGGGCGCCGGAGCCACCGACCTCAGCTTGCCGTAGAAGCGCCGCTTCGCATCGCCGAGGATGGTGAAATAGACCTCCTGGCCGGGCTTCACCTTGACTACATCCGCCTCGGAGATCTGGGCCTTGACGGTCATGGTCGACATGTCGCCGAGGATCACGATGGTCGGCGCGGCCTGCACGGCGTTGACCGTCTGGCCCTGTTTGGTCACCACCGCCAGCACGTCGCCGTCGATGGGCGCGACCACATTGGTGTAGCCGAGGTTCACCCGGGCGGTGTCCAGGCTGACCCTGGCCTGAGAGATCTGGGCGTCCAGGGCCGCGAGGTTGGCTTTGGCCGACTTCTGGGTCGCCGCGGCCACGTCGTAGTCGGCCTGGGAGCTGGCCTGGGCCTGAAGGGTGATGGACTGGCGCCTGAGGGCGATCTCGTCCTGGGCCAGGGTGGCGGCCTGGGCGGCGCGCTGGGCGAACATCTGCTCCAGGGACGCCTGGGCGGTGCGCAGCTGGTTGGTCGCCGGCACCGGGTCGATCGTGGCGATCACCTGGCCCCTGGTCACATGGTCCCCGACCGCGACCTTCAGGGAGATCACTCGGCCGGACACCTGGGCGCCGACGCTGACCAGCTGGAAGGGCTGCAGCGCGCCCGTGGCCAGGACCGTGTCCTCCACGTCGCCGCGAGTGATCGTCGCCGTCGCCAGCGCAGGCGGCTTGGGGCGGCGCGAGCACATGGCGAGCAGGAGAAGGCCCACCAGGACCACGCCGCCGATCACGAGATAGGTCTTGGGAATCTTGCGCATGCGTCTTCCGCCCCGGCGACCGGATTCGCCGACGTCCCATACTGACAAAGCCTGGCCGCCCGTGCTGTCAGGCCAGCGAAAATGGACTGTAAGGAAATCGAAAATCCGGCTTACCGGCCGGCCGACGCGCGGCCATGGTGCGGGCGAATTGATCTGGGCGACGGGATTTGCGCGTTCTTCTGATCGACGACGACGCGGCCTTCACGGCCATGATGGCGGAGTACCTCGAAGGCGAGGACTTCGACTGCGAGCGCACGTCCGATCCCGAAGCAGGCCTGGCCATGGCCCTTTCCGGCCGCTTCGACGCGGCGGTGCTGGACGTGATGATGCCGGGTCTCGACGGCATGGAGCTGCTGCGTCGGCTGAGACGCCAGAGCCAGATGCCGGTCCTCATGCTCACGGCCAGGGGCGACAGCATCGACCGGGTCGGCGGGCTGGAGCTGGGCGCCGACGACTACCTGCCCAAGCCCTGCTACCCGCGCGAGCTCGTGGCCCGACTGCGGGCGGTGCTCAGGCGGGTCCAGTCGGACGCGCCCCAGGAGGTCGAAAAGACCGAGCGGCGGGTCGGGCCGCTCTCCATCGCCCCGTCGCGGCGGGAGAGCTTCATCGGGGCGCAGTCCCTGGACCTGACCGCCAGCGAGTTCGACCTCCTCGACCTGCTCAGCCGCCGACCGGGCGAGGTGGTGTCCAAGGACGAACTGTCGGAACGGGCGCTGCGCCGCCCGCGCGAGCCCTATGACCGCAGCGTCGACGTGCACATCTCCAATCTCAGACAGAAGCTGGCCGCCGCCGGCGGCGGGCTGGAGATCGAGACCGTCCGGGCTATCGGCTATCGGCTGAGGGCGCCCGAGTGAGGCAGCGGCTCTTCTGGAAGATCCTTCTCGGCCTGTTCGTGATGTGGATCACGACCTTTGTCGTGACCATCGCGACGTTCCTGCTCTTCACCCCGCAGGCGCGGGCGATCCTGAATCCGGGGCAGGCGTACGCCCAGGTGAAACAGGCGCGCGACCGCCAGTGGAACGTGGCCCTCAGGTACGGCGGCGAACGGACGCTGACGGAACTGCTGAAGGCGCTGCCGCCGTCCGACCGGGCCAAGGTGAGGGTCGTCGATACCCCTCAGGGAAGGCGGGTCGTCGACGAGATCGATCCACCGCGGTTGCCGGCGCTGCTGTGGCCTGTGCCGTGGCCCTGGATGTTCCAGATCATCGCCGCCCTGATTTTCAGCGCGAGCCTCGCCGCCTATGTGACCTGGCCGATCGACCGCCTGCGCCGGGGCTTCAACGACCTGGCCCAGGGCCGCCTGGGGGCCAGGCTCGCCCCCGGCATGGGCCGACGGCGGGACGAGGTCGCCGACGTCGCCAAGGATTTCGACGCCATGGCCGAGCGGTTGCAGCAGCTCGTCGCCAGCCGCGACCGCTTGCTGCACGACGTTTCGCACGAACTGCGCTCGCCATTGGCCCGCATGAGCGTGGCGATGGGGCTGGCGCGGCAGAACCCTGGTCGGACCCAAGAGGCGCTGGAACGCATCGAGGCGGACGGCGCCCGACTCAACGCTATTGTCGGCGACCTGCTCAGTCTTTCGCGGGCGGAAGCGGGCGCGCGGGACGAGGGGATCTATTTTGACGTCGCGGCTCTGCTCGACGTGATCTGCGCGGACGCCCGCTTCGAGGCGGAGCCGCGCCAGGTGGGGGTCGAGCTCTCGGTCGACCAGGCCCTCTCCGACCCGGCCAATGCGCCCCTCGTCGCCGGCGCCCCCGAGCTGATCCGCCGGGCCCTGGAGAACGTGATCCGCAACGCCCTGCGCTTCAGTCCCACGGGAGGGACGGTGAAGGTGGACGCGGGCCTCCGAGATGACCGCATCGTCATCGAGGTGCGGGACCAGGGACCGGGCGTCGACACCGCCATGCGGGCCAGCATGTTCGACCCGTTCGTGAAGGGAACCGATGAAGCGGCCGGAGCGGGTCTGGGGCTGGCCATCGCCCGTCGCGCTCTGGCGGCGCATCACGGTCAGGTAGAGGCCATCGCGCCTGAGGGCGGCGGCCTTCTGGTCCGCATCACCCTGCCGCCCGCCGCGACGGCCTAGAGCATCGCCAGGCGGACCTTGCGGGTGGGCGCGGGGAAATCGGTGTCGATCTCGGCCAGGTCCTGAGTGGTCAGGGCGATATCGGCCGCCCGGCGGTTGTCCCGCACATGAGCCGGGTCGGAGGCCTTTGGAATGGCGATGACGGCCGGATCGCGCAGCGCCCAGGCCAGGGCGATCTGGAACGGCGTCGCGTCATGACGCTTCGCCACGGCCGACAGGGCGCGGGAGGCGGGCAGCCGGCCCTGACCGACGGGACTGTAGGCCATGGTCGGCACGCCTCGCCGCGTCAGCTCGGGGATCAGGTCGAACTCCGGCCCCCGCTCGGTGATGTTGTAGAGCACCTGATCGGTGGCGCAGCCCTCGCCGCCGGCCCGGAACAGCTCTTCCATGTCGGCGAGGTCGAAGTTGCTCACACCCCAGCGGCGGATCTTGCCGGCGCCGACCAACGCCTCCATGCCCTCGACCGTCTCGGTCAGGGGCACGGACCCACGCCAGTGCAGCAGATAGAGGTCGAGCCGGTCGGTCTTCAGCCGCCTCAGGCTGGCCTCGCAGGCGCGCTCGATGGGGCCGCGGCCGGCGTTCTGGGGATAGACCTTGCTGACCAGGAAGACTTGGTCGCGCAGCCCGGCCAGGGCCTCGCCGAGCATCTCCTCGGCCCCTCCGTCGCCGTACATCTCGGCGGTGTCGATCAGGGTCATGCCGAGATCGATCCCAGTCCGGAGGGCGTCGATCTCCTGGCGCCGCCGGCGCGGGTCCTCGCCCTGCCGCCAGGTGCCCTGGCCGAGCGCCGGCGCGGTCGCGCCGTCGGGGAAGGCGATGGATCTGATCATGTCCGCGCATCATAGCGCGGCGCCGCCGCCTATCGGAACAGCTTCAGATCGATGGAATCCGCTAGCGCCTTGTAGCCGGCGTCGGAGCCATGGAGATGGTCGCCCATGTGGAAGCCGGACTTGATCTGGCTGGGATGGGTCGGGTCGCGCCAGACCTTGTCGAAGTCGATCACCGCGTCGAAGGCGCCGCTGGTGCGGATCCAGGCGTTGACCGTCTGGCGAGCCTTCTCGCCCTCCGGAGAGGATGTTCCCGCGCCCTCGTAGGGCGTGATGGTCGCGCCGTAGATCCTGACGCCACGCTCGTGAGCTCGCGCGATCAGCTGGCGATAGCCGGCGATGATGTCCTCAGCCGTCACCGGTCCGCCGGGAAGGCCGCTGAAGAAGCCCGCGAGGGGACCGCCCTCGGCGCGCTTCATGAACGAGATGCCGATGTCATTGATGCCCTCGAATAGGATCACGTAGCGGAGGCCCGGCGTCGCCAGTACGTCGCGGTCGAAGCGGGCCAGGGCGCTGACGCCGAAGATGGCGCCGCCGTCGTTCAACACCCGATTGCCGCTGATCCCCTCGTCGGAGACGAATAGCCCCCGCCGGCCCGCCGCCGCGAGGCGGCCCGCGAACTGGTCCGGCCAGCGGCGATCCGCGCCTGCGGTCGAGCCGACGCCGTCGGTGATGGAATCCCCGAAGGCGACGATGGTATGGGCGGGCCCGTCGGTCGCCACGTCCACGCCCGAGACCAGCACTCTGGGCAGGCCGGCAGGACCGCCGGCTGCGGGAAGACTGGCGGCGTCCGTCGCGTCGCCGGAGGCGACATAGCCGGCCTCGACGCTCGTGCCATGGCAGGTGCAGGCGTCGACCTGACCCGGTAGATAGAGGCTGATCGCCAGCCGGGCCAGCGACCGGACCGGCATGTCGACCGGATCGCTGAGCAGTGGCGCGCCGGTCCGCATCACGGCCGTGGGCTTGCCGCCGAATGTCAGCACGTGATCGCTGCCCGGCCGGATCGCGCCTCCCCCGCCGGCCAGCGCCAGGTGAGCCGCACCGATGGCGACAGGCGCGGTCCCGAACTCGTTGGTGAAGCGCACCCGGATCTTCCGCCCGCCGCCGCTCAGCCGCACCACCTGCCGGATGGTCTGGTCGTGGAAGGTGGGCGAGCCGGGGAAAGGACCGTTTGCGACCGTGGGAGCCTGGGCGGACGCGCCCCAGGCCCGAGCCCAGTGCAGGTCGGCGGCATGGGCGCCGGCGCCCAGCGACAGGCAGCAGGCGGCGAGGACGCCGGCCAGGATGCGTCTCATGAAGTCCCTCCCGAATTCCGTCTCTATTGTTCGGCCGCCGCCGCCCTGAAGGCCGCTTCGATGGTCCGATGCCGCTCCTCCACCAGCGTGCCCATCTCCGGATGGGTGAGAACGTAGAAGTCGCCGCGATGGATTGCGCGCACCACCATGCGTCCGACGTCGAGGGGATCGATCCAACGCAGGCGCCGGCCGTCCTCGCTGAGCTCCAGGTCGGAGTCCTCCAGGGCGCCGCCGGCCAGGGCTGAGGGGCGGTTGCGGCTGCTGCTCTTGATGTTGGTATGCACCGGGCCAGGGCAGATCACGGAGACCCCGACCTTCGACCCGTCGGCGGCGAGCTCCAAGGCGAGGGTCTCGGAGAAGGCCATGACGCCGAACTTGCTCACCCCATATCCGCCCAGGCTCGGGACGATGCGGAAACTGCTCATCGAGGCCGTGTTGACGATGTGGCCCCCGTCCGGATTGGCGGAGAGCAGGGGCAGGAAGGCGCGAGAGCCATGGATCACGCCCATCAGGTTGACGCCCAGGATCCACTGCCAGTCGGCGGGCGACATGTCGGCGACGGGGGCGTTCGAGCCCACGCCGGCGTTGTTGCAGACCAGGTGCACGGCGCCGAAACTGCGCCGGACCTCGTCCGCCAGGGCCTGTACGCTGTCCATCGAGCTGACGTCGGCGACGAGGCCGACCGCGCCGATCTCATTGGCGGTGCGCTCCAGGGCGCCCTGCTCCACATCGGCGATCACCACCCGCATGCCCTCGGCCAGGAGGGCCTCGGCGATCCCGCGGCCGATGCCGGATGCCCCGCCCGTGACCACCGCCGTCTTGCCCGCAAGTTCTTGAAGGCCGCTCATCCTGTCCTCCCGTGAGTGGGCGGCGCTTCAGTGCGCCTGCCATTCCTGGCGCATCAGCCCTACGCCGAAGGCGCAGATCAAGGACGGGATTGCGAGCAGGCCCAGGATGGCGATCGTCGTCAGGTGGGCCTGCAGCATCCAGGCGCCGGCGATCGGGGCCACGACCGAGCCCATGCCGCCGACCAGAAGGGCCCAGGCCACGCCCGTCGCCTTGATCGCGGGTGGGTAATAGGCTGCGGACAGGGCGTTCAGCGACAGCTGCGAACCCGATACGCCGGCGCCCAGGAGCAGCAGGAGAGCCACCCAGGTCGCTCCGCTGGGGATCGCCGCGAAGAGGCCCAGGCACGCGGCCGAAAGGAGAAAGCCGACGATAAGCGTCTGGCGCGTCGCGCCCCGGTCCAGGAAGCGGGCCATCAAGAGGCCGCCGACCACGCCGCCCCCCTGGATCAGCACCGCGCCACGGAGCGCATCGGCGGCCCGCCATCCCGACTGCTGAAGCAGGGTGGGAAGCCAGCTGATCAGGACGTAGAGGTTGAACAGGTTCAGGGCGAGCATGCCCCAGAGCAGAAGCGTGCGGCCCAGGTATGGCGGCCTCAGCAGCGCCAGCGGCGAGGCCTTGGGCGCGCCCTCCACGACACCGACAGCCACCAGGGAAGGATCGATCTCCGGCGCGATGCGACCGAGGATCTTGGCGATCCTTGGGTCGGATGGGCGGCGCACCAACAGGAACTTCAGCGATTCCGGAGCGGTGAAGATGGCCAGGACCGCGATCAGCAGCGGCGCGCCGCCGCCGATCAGGAAGGTCCCCCGCCAACCGAAGGCCTCCAGCACCGGCGGGGCGATGAAGCCCGCACAGAAGGCCCCTACCGGGGAGGTGACGTTCATCAGCCCCATGACGAACGAGCGTTTCGAAAGTGGGGCGTATTCCGACGTCAGGGCCGCGCAACTGGGGATGCCGGCGCCGAGCGCGAGGCCCGTGAGCAGGCGCCAGACGACAAATTGGGTCGGCGAGGCGGCCAGGGCCGTGCAGGCCGTGGCGACGCCGATGGCGATCATCGTCCAGATCAACATGGTGCGACGGCCGAGCCGGTCGCCCAGCGGGCCGATCAGGCCCGAGCCGGCCGAGATGCCGATAACCACGGCCGAAAGCGCCAGTCCGAAGCTGGACGGCGGCAGCGACCAAGTCTTGGCCAGGGTGGGCACAGCCAACGCCATCACCTGGATGTCGTAGCCGTCGATGAACAGGGCGGTGGCGCAGAGCGCGGTCACCAGGACCTGCGTCCGGCTCATCCGACTGCGGTCGATGACCTCGCCAAGGTCCAGTCTCTCGGGCCCGTCCGCCATCCGTCACCCCCCAAATATCCGGCGACGGTGGCACAGTTGGACCGGATCAGCGACGCCAAAGGCCAAGTCCTTGCGCTCTCATCTTCACTCACCAATGAGTTAGTGTCATAGCCGGGACCGCTCGTGCAGTGAGCCAAAGGAGAGACGGATGTCGCTTGAAGGTCGCATCGCCATCGTTACGGGCGCTGGCGGAGGCCTGGGACGGGCCCATGCGCGCTACCTGGCCAGCCAGGGGGCCAGTGTCGTCGTCAACGATATGGCTGGCGATGCGGCGGAAAAAGTCGCGGGCGAGATCGTCGCGGCGGGCGGCGAGGCGATCGCCGTCGCGGCATCCGTGACCGACGAGGCCGACGTCGCGGCCCTGGTGCGGCGGACGCTCGAGACCTGGGGCCGCGTCGACATCCTGGTGAACAACGCCGGAATCCTCCGCGACAAGAGCTTCGCCAAGATGACCCTCGACGACTTCCGGTTGGTGCTGGACGTCCACCTCATGGGCGCGGTGATCTGCACCAAGGCGGTGTGGGAGATCATGCGAGAGCAGCGCCATGGCCGTATCGTGATGACCACTTCGTCCTCGGGACTCTACGGCAATTTCGGACAGGCCAACTACGGCGCCGCCAAGATGGCGCTGGTGGGCCTGATGCAGACCCTGGCCATCGAGGGCGAGAAGTACGGCATCCGGGTCAATTGCCTGGCGCCCACCGCCGCCACCCAGATGACCCAGGGCGTCCTTTCCGAGGAGGGGCTGAGGCTTCTGGATCCGGCCCTGGTAAGCCCCGGCCTGCTAGCCCTGGTGGGCGACGAGGCCCCGACGCGGGCGATTCTCTGCGCCGGCGCCGGGCACTTCGCCGCGTCCAGCGTCACTCTCACCCAGGGGCGCTATATCGGAGCAGGGGAGGGCGCGGGCCAAGAGGTCATCGCCCATTGGCAGGAGATATCCGACCGTACGGGCGAGATCGCGCCGGCGTACGGCTTCACCCAGGCCGAGCGGGAGCTGGCAAGCGCGGGCATGACCGATCCGGTCGCGGCGGTGGCCCGGTGATGCGCGACGCCGTCATCGTCTCGACCGCCCGCACGCCGATCGGCCGCGCTTATCGCGGCGCCTTCAACGACACGACGCCGACCGCCTTGGCCGCCCACGCGCTGGAAGCGGCGGTGGCCCGGGCGGGGGTTGCGCCCGAGGAGCTTGAGGACTGCCTGCTCGGATGCTCCCTGCCCCAAGGCGGCCAGCAGACCATAGGACGTATGGCGGCCCTGCGCGCCGGCTTTCCGGTCACCGTTCCGGGCATGACGATGGACCGGCAATGCTCTTCCGGACTGATGACCATCGCCACCGCGGCCAAGCAGATCATCGTCGACCGCATGGACATCGTCGTGGCCGGCGGGGTCGAGTCGATCTCCCTGGTTCAGACGCCCGAGCTCAGGATCACCCCGGACCCCGTCCTCGCCCAGGCCCACCCGGACGCCTATATGCCGATGCTCGAGACCGCCGAGGTGGTCGCCACCCGCTATGGGATCTCGCGGGAGCGCTGCGACGCATATGCGCTGCGCTCGCAGCAGCGCACCGCGGCCGCCCAGGCGGCGGGCCGGTTCGACGCCGAAATCGTTCCGATGTCCGCGCGGATGAAGCGTGTGGACAAGCAGACCCAGGAGGTCAGCCTCCACGAAGTGGCTCTGGACCGCGACGAGGGCGCGCGCGCTGACACGACGGCCGAAGGGCTCGCCGCCCTCAAGACCGTGGTCCCCGGCGGCGTGGTCACCGCAGGCAACGCCAGCCAGTTGTCCGACGGCGCCTCGGCCTGCGTGCTGATGGAATCCGCGATCGCCCGGCAGCGGGGCCTTCAGCCGCTTGGCCGTTACGTCGGCATGGCGGTTTGCGGAACCAAGCCGGACGAAATGGGCATCGGTCCGGTGTTCGCCGTGCCCCGGCTGCTCGAGCGCTTCGGCCTCGACATCGACGACATCGGGCTCTGGGAGCTCAACGAAGCCTTCGCCGTCCAGGTGATCTATTGCCAGGACAGGCTGGGCATCCCGGACGAACTGATGAACGTCGACGGCGGCGCGATCTCGATCGGCCACCCCTACGGGATGTCGGGCGCCAGGATGGTGGGACACGCCCTGATCGAGGGCCGGCGGCGCGGCGCGCGCCACGTCGTCGTCACCATGTGCGTCGGAGGCGGCATGGGGGCGGCGGGCCTTTTCGAGGTGTTGTAGAGCCCGATGATACATATTCACTCAGAACAGAATGAGCGTTGACATTAGAGCGAAGCAGCGCCAGCGTGGCTGAGAGCGCCGAAGAGCGCCAAAGGCTGTCTGGGGAGGAAGCCGTGAAGATCCACACATTGTGGCTGAGCGCGTCCGTATTGGCGTTGGCATGGGCTGGCGGCGCGTCCGCCCAGGGGATTTCGACACCGCCGGCGCGTGACGCCAATGATCGCGGTTCGTCTTCGTCAGTGAAGGAAGTCGTGGTCACCGCCGAGCGAAGGACGCAGAACCTTCAGCAGACCGCGATCGCCGCCACGGTGCTGAACCAGCAGGATCTGCTCAAGAACGGCATCACCACCATCGATCAGCTGCAATTCATCAGCCCCTCGCTCACGGTCAACAACTTCGGCCAGGGCAACAACGTCGACATCCGCGGCATCGGCAAAGGCGAGCACAACACCCAGACCGGCACCGGGGTGGTCACCTATCGCGACGGTGTTCCAAGTTTCCCTGGGTACTTTCAGGAGGAGCCCTACTACGACGTCGCCAACGTCGAGGTCCTGCGCGGGCCGCAGGGCACCTTCTCAGGCCAGAACGCGACCGGTGGCGCGGTCATCGTCTCCACTCGGGACGCGACGATCGGTGGCGGGCACGACGGCTATGTGTTCGCGCATTACGGCAACTACAACGACGTCGGAGTGCAAGGGGCGGTCAGCCTGCCCATCTCCGACACCTTCGCGGCCCGGGTGGCTTTCAACACTCAGTACCGGGACACCTTCTACAACCTCACAGGCGTTACCGGGAATCCGAACATCAGGTGGGGCAGCGCGCGGATTTCGCTGCTTTGGAGGCCTTCGCAGTCCTTCGAGGTGTCGTTCAAGACCGACTACAACTACCTGAACAACGGCGGCTATTTCGGCGACGCCCTGATCAATCCGCTGACCGGACTGCCGAACGGCACCCAGCACCTGTTCGACATCGACAACAACTTCCGCACCTATGCGGTGGACCAGTTCCATCGCTCGGTCCTGAAGATCGATTACACCACCGCCAGCGGCGTGAGGTTCCAGTCGGTTAGCGGCTACCAGCGTGGCCAGACGGCCTGGACCGGGGACATCGACGGCACCAACCTGGCGGCGCCCAACTACATCATCGATGAGCGGGCGAACGAGACCCTGTGGTCACAGGAACTCAACATCATCTCGCCTGACAACAAGCCGATCACCTGGATCCTGGGCGGTTACTACGATCACAACAAATACGACTTTCCGCCGATCTTCGATATCGGCGTGCCGCCGGGGGTATTCGACGAGGACCTGCAGGGGGTGAACACCACCCACACCCTCGCCGCTTTCGGACAGGTCAGCCTGAACCTGCCGTCAGGGCTACAGCTGCAGGGCGGGCTCCGCTACTCGAAATGGTCGACCACAAACCATGTCCTCTACTTCGTTCCGGAGTACGCGCCGTTCTTCAACCAGCAGCAGGATGAGACCTTCACCGGCGATAACCTGACCGGCAAGGTGGCCCTGAACTGGAAGGTCAATCCGGACAACTTCCTCTACGCCTTCGTCGCCACCGGGGCGAAGCCCGGGGGGTTGAACACCTCGGTCTATGCGTTTCCTCAGCAGCCGATTCCTTCGCCTTTCACGCAGGAATACGTGACCGACTATGAGATCGGCTGGAAGGCGCGGCTGTTCGACGGCCATCTGCGGACGCAGATCGGTGGGTTCTACGACACCTTCAAGAACTTCCAGGTCATCATCCCTCTCCCGAACAACCCGAGGCTTGCGACCGAGCAGAACGATCCTCTGCTGACCAAGCTCTATGGTGTGGAGGCCTCGGCCCAGGCGGTCCTGGGCGACCTGTCAGTCAACGCGAACGTGGCGCTGCAGCATTCCTCGCTCGGCGCCTTCTACACCCAGGATCCCAGGGTCGGGGTCGGCGGAGTCTGCGATCCGCGGGCGGGTCCGGCCACGACCACCTGCATCAACCTCGGCGGACACCCGCAGACCTATGCGCCGGACTTCACCTTGAACTTCCAGGCGCAGTACGACGTCCACCTGGGCGACGGGAACGTGATCACACCGGCGGTGACCTTCAGCCATATCTCCGGCCAGTGGGGCACGCTTTTCGACAACCTGTCCAAGAACGACCACCTCGATCCGCGCGACATCCTGGGCGCATCGCTGGCGTGGACGCACGGAAGCTTCACCGCGACCCTGTACGGCTACAACCTGACCAACCAGCATTATGTCAGCGCACTGCTCTCGCCGATCCGTATCGCCGGCGCTCCGCGGCAGTTCGGGATCAGCCTGTACAAGTCCTTCTGACCCAGATGTGCACCGCCGGCTTGGATCTTCCTGCGGGCCGGCGGCGCCCACCTTTACGACCCGGCTTTCCCGCGGCTTAGCGCCGATGCAGTCCTATTCCCTCACCGTCGACAAGTTCCTGGAGCATGCCGCCAAGTGGTCGGGCGATCGCGAGATCGTCACGGCCGCCGAGGGTCGTGCGGTGGGGCGCATCGGGTACGCCGAGCTCCGGGCGCGCAGCAACCGGCTGTCCGGCGCGCTGTATCGGCTGGGCCTGGGGCCCGGAGACAAGGTCGGCACCCTGGCCTGGAATACCCAGAGCCATCTCGAGGTCTATTACGCGACGATGGGGGCAGGGATGGTCTGCCACACCCTCAACCCGCGCCTGACCACCGCCCATCTCGCGGCCATGATCAATGAGGCCGAGGACCGGGCCCTGGCAGTGTCGTCGAGCCTCGCCTTCATGCTCTGGGATCTCTTGCCGCTCTGCCAGGGTCTGGAGCACATCATCCTGCTGGATGGGGAGGCGATGACCCAGTCCGGGTTCGCCGAGCGCGGGATCTTCGTCTGGACCCACGAAGCCCTGCTCCAGACCCACGGCGCCTCGGCGGCCTGGGGCGAGTTCGATGAGGAGACGCCGGCGGGCCTTTGCTACACCTCCGGCACCACCGGCGCGCCCAAGGGCGTGCTCTACACCCACCGCTCCAACTACCTTCATACCCTGCGCGCCCTGCAGGCCGACGCCTTCGCGCTGACCGGTTCAGACATCCTGCTGGCGGCCGTTCCGATGTTCCACGCAAACGGCTGGGGCCTGCCGTTCGCCGCGCCGGCGGTCGGCGCCAAGCTGGTCCTGCCCGGACGTCAGGCCGACGGCGCCAGCCTTGCCCGGCTGATGCGGGACGAGGGCGTGACTGTGGCCGCAGGTGTGCAGACCGTGTGGCTGGGCGTGATCGACCACCTCGACGCGACCGGCGGCGAGCTGCCGGATCTCGAGCGGTTGATCATTGGCGGCTCGAGCTGTCCGGACTCCCTGATCCAGCGCCTGGAGCAGCGGCTCGGTGCGCGGGTCCAGACCAGCTGGGGCATGACGGAGCTCTCGCCACTGGGGACGATCGCTTCCCCCAGGGCGCCGGCCCCGGCAGAACGAGGGTCCGGCCGTGTCGTGATGGGGCTCGACCTGAAGCTCACCGATGCCAATGGCGTCACCCTCGACACACAGCGGGGCGTGGTCGGCTACTTGAAGATCAAGGGCGCGAGCGTGCTCGACCGCTACTTTGAGGCCGGGACGGACGCTCTTGACGCCGAAGGCTATTTCGACACGGGCGATCTCGCCAAGATCGACGAGGCCGGCGAACTGATCATCTGCGGGCGCACCAAGGACCTGATCAAATCCGGCGGCGAATGGATCAATCCCGCCGAGATCGAGGAGATCGTCGGCCGGCATCCGGCGGTGGGCCAGGTGGCGGTCATTGGACGCTCGGACGCCAAGTGGGGCGAACGGCCGGTGTTGATCGTCGAGCCCCGGCAGGGACAGTCAGTCGACGCCCAGAGCCTGATTGCCGCGCTGCGGGGGAGGGTGGCCGACTGGTGGCTGCCAGATCAGGTGGTGCAGATCGCGGTCATGCCCCTGGCCGCGACGGGAAAGATTGACAAGAACCGACTGCGTGCCGACTACGCGAACGGGGAAGTCGGCGACGGACGGCCCGGTTCCTGACGGGTCCAGCAGAACCGATCTTCCCGATTGCGAAGGGAATTGGCTTGATGGCCGAGGGTTCGGGGACGCCACGGGTCCGCCGCAGCAAGGCGGAGCAGCGCGCCGAGACGCTTGAGCAAATTCTCGACGCGGCGGAGTACCTGTTCTCGAAGAACGGTCTGCATGGCGTGACGCTTCGCGACGTGGCCCAGCGCGTCGGCGTGCACACGACGCTGCTGCACTATTATTTCGCCGATAAGCTCAGCCTGTTCGAAGCGGTGTTCGCCCGCCGGGCTAGCGTCACCAGCAGCCTCAGGATGGAGGCTCTGGAGCGTTACGAGGAGGAGGCCGGCGACAAGCCCACCGTCGAGGGCGCCCTGCACGCCTTCCTCGACACCGATCTGGACCTCTACTGCGAGGGCGGCGAGGCCTGGATGAACTATGCCGCCTTCTGCGCCCGGGTGAGCAATACGCCCGAGGGCGCGGCGCTGATGGACGTCCACTTCGACCCCGTGGTGCTGAAGCTGGTGACGATCCTGAAGCGGGCGCTGCCTAACACCCCCGAGGAGGACATCTTCTGGGGCTACCACTTCGTCACCGGCTCGCTGATGAACACCCTGGCCCGCACGGGGCGGATCGACCGGCTGTCCGGAGGTCTCTGCAAGTCGGACGACTTCAAGGCGGTAAAGCAGCGGATGGCCAGGTTCATGGCCGCCGGATTCCTGACCTTCCTCCCCGGCCGCTGATAATATTCACCCACGCGTGAGTGAGTGTTGACGGCAGCCCCGGAAGGGCTGCATCCTGCGATGAGCGTCGGCGACAAAGATCGGCGCATGGGGAGTGACGCTTGCAGGTCCAATGGGCTCAGGGCTCGGCGGCGGGCCCATACGCGCGGCCCAGCTTGCGCGCCTGGACGGCTCTCGGCATGCTCTGCCTGGTCTATGTGCTCAATTTCCTGGACCGGCAGCTGCTGTCGATCCTCGCCAAGCCGATCCAGGACAGCCTGCACCTCACCGACAGCCAACTCGGGCGCATCGGCGGGCTCTATTTCGCCCTGTTCTATTGCCTGATTTCGATCCCGGTCGGCTGGCTCGCCGACAGGTCCAACCGGGTTCACGTGCTGGCGCTCGCCTGCGGGCTCTGGAGCGCCGCGACAGTGGCCTGCGGCCTTTCGGCCGCCTACCCGCAGCTCGTGGCCTCGCGCATGGCTGTAGGCGTGGGCGAAGCCGGTGGCGTGCCGCCGTCCTACGCCATCATCACCGACTATTTCCCGCCCGGGAGGCGGGGCGCAGCCCTTGGGCTCTATAACCTGGGGCCACCGATCGGACAGGCGCTGGGGGTCGCATTCGGCGCCTCGATCGCCGCGGCCTACAGCTGGCGGCACGCCTTCATCGTGCTGGGCGCGGTCGGGATCCTCGCGGCCGTCGCGGTCCTGGGCTTCGTCCGCGAGCCGGTCCGAGGCGGGTTGGACACCCGCGCCGCCAATGCGCCCGCCGGCGCCGGGAAGGCCGGCTTCCTGGCCACCGTGAAGATGTTTTCCTCCAGCCCGCAGCTCCTCCTGATCTCCCTGGCCTGCGGCGCCACCCAGATCATCACCTACGGGGCGGGCAATTTCACGACTCTGCTCTTGATGCGGGAGAAGGGAATGACCCTGCAGGAGGTGGCGGTCTATTTCGCGATTCTGGTGGGCGTCTGCATGGGCGGCGGCATCGCCATCTCAGGACGGATCGTCGACCGCTTCTCCCGGGTGTCCCGCCGCGCCTATGCGCTGATCCCGGCCGTGGCCCTTGCCTGCGCGGCGCCGCTGTTCCTGGGCTTCATCTACGCCCGGACCTGGCCGATCGCCCTGCTGTTCCTGGCCGCCCCGACGGCGTTGAACTACTTCTACCTGTCGACCGCGGTGACCTTCGTTCAGGAGGAGGTGCGTCCGGACCAGCGGGTGCTTTCGGGAGCGCTGCTGCTGCTGGTCATGAACCTGATCGGCATGGGCGTCGGGCCCACCTTCGTCGGCGCGGTCAGCGACATGTTCCGAGCCGGCCATCCGCACAACTCGCTGCAGATCGCCTTCCTGTGCCTGATGCCATTCTACGGCCTGGCGATCCTGCTTTTCCTGGTCCTGGCCGGCGTGCTGAAACCCGCCGCCGTCGGAGCGAAGCACTGATGCCTCTCCACCATGCCGTCCTCTTGTACGCGACCGTGATCCTGATGGCCGCCGCCGTGCCGGCCCTCGGCAACCCCGGACCGATCGTGAGCGCTCCGGCTGGCGCGGTGGAAGGCCAGGCCCAGGGCGACCTCTGGGTGTTCAAGGGACTGCCCTATGCCCAATCGACGGCGGGTCAGGCCCGCTGGACCGCGCCCAAACCCGCCCGCAAGTGGCGCGGCGTGCGCAAGTCGACCGAGTTCGGACCGGCGTGCTTCCAGCCGCCGACCGGGAAGACCAGCATCTACTCCGACGATCCCGGGCAGATGAGCGAGGACTGCCTGTCGCTCAACATCTGGACGCCCAAGGGCGCACGCAATGCACCGGTGATGGTGTGGATCCACGGCGGCTCTTTGACGATCGGGGCCGGGAGCCAGGCGCTCTACGACGGCGCAAGATGGGCCGAACAGGGCGTGGTGGTCGTTTCGATCAACTACCGCCTGGGTGTCCTGGGATACCTGGCGCACCCGGCGCTTAGCGCGGAGGCCCCGCTCGGGATCTCGGGCAACTACGGCCTTCTGGATCAGATCGAGGCCCTGCGCTGGGTTCGCCGGAACATCGCGTCCTTCGGCGGGGACCCATCCAACGTCACCATCGCGGGCGAGTCCGCCGGCGGGCTCAGCGTCATGTACCTGATGGTGGCGCCGGCCGCGCGCGGCCTGTTCCACAAGGCGATCGCCGAGAGCGCCTACATGATCTCGACGCCCGAGCTGAAGCGCGAGGCTCATGGGCACAAGTCGGCCGAGGCTTCCGGGGTCGAGTTGGCGACCAGGCTCGGCGCGGCCGACCTCGCCGGGCTGCGCGCCATGGACCCGGCCAAGCTGACCCTCTCGGCGGCCGGGGCCGGCTTTGCACCCTTCGGCGCGGTGGACGGCAAGGTGCTGCCGATGCAGATCGTCGAGGCCTTCGACCGCGGCGAGCAGGCCCGCGTTCCCTTGCTCGCGGGCTTCAACAGCGGCGAGATCCGCTCGCTCAGGGCCCTCGCGCCGCCAGTCCCGGCCAGCGCCGCCGCCTATGAGGGCGTCGTCCGCGACCGCTACGGCGATCTCGCCGACGCTTTCCTGAAGCTCTATCCGAGCTCGAACTTGGAGGAGAGCCTCCTCGCGACCACGCGCGACGCCCTCTACGGCTGGACCGCCCAGCGCATGGCCATCAAGCAGACCGCCGCCGGCGCCCCGGCCTATCTCTACATGTTCGACCATGGCTATCCGGCGGCCGACTCCGCAGGCCTGCATGGCTTCCACGCCAGCGAGCTGCCCTATGTCTTCGGGACGCTGGATCGGCTGTCCCCCAATTGGCCAAAGCCGCCCAAGACTGCGGGGGAAATGGCTCTGTCGGATGCGATGGTCGGCTATTGGACCAGCTTCGCACGCACCGGAAAGCCCGTGGCGGCCGGCGCTCCGGACTGGCGGGCCTACGGCGAATCCGGGGCATTCATGCATTTCGAAGCCACGCCTCGGATGTCCGAGAACCTGCTTCCCGGCATGTATCCTTTCGTCGAGCAGGTGGTCTGCCGCCGCCGGTCCGCGGGAAGCCAGCAGTGGAACTGGAACGTGGGCCTCTGGTCGCCCTCCTTGCCGCCCGAAACGCCGGACTGCCGCTAAGCGAGGTCAGATCCGGTTCAGCCTGGCGCGTTCGCCGAGATGCCGTGCGCTCGGCTTGGGCGTGCGCTTGAAGGTTTGCCGGTCGACGGCGACCAGGCCGTAGTGCTTGGCGTACCCCGACGACCACTCGAAATTGTCCAGCAGCGACCAGTAGAGATAGCTGTGCACGGGGATGCCCTCGGCGATGCAGATTGCGACGCCGTCGAGGGCCTGGTCGATGAAGGCGATCCGGCGGCGGTCATCGTCGGTCGCGATGCCGTTCTCGGTGACATAGATCGGTTTGCCGATGGTGCGGTGAGCCCAACGGACGGTGGCAGCCAGGGCTTCTGGCCGGAACTCGTATCCTGCGTCGGTCATCTCCGCGCCTTTGGGCCAGGGGACCCAGCCCTTGTTGTCGTAGAGCAGGCGCGTGTAGGTCTGCACCCCCACGAAGTCGGCGTGGGTGCGCGCGGCCTCGGCCCACTCGCCGTAGAGAGCCACCTCCATCTGGGACGCGACAGAATTCTCGCCTACGGCCCCGATCTCCTGGGTGGTCAGGCTGAGGCCGACCGGCAGGGATGACCGCGCCGCCTTCATGGCCCCATAGGCGCGCCGATGCCCCTCCAGCAGGAGCGGCAGAGAGACTTCCGGTTTCGAATAGGCCAGGGAGGTGAAGCGTTCCGAACCAGTCGCCCGGCGCGCTTCGGCGAGCATGGCCGCCCTGACGGGGTCTGGCTTGAACGCCGCCCCCCAGACCTTCACCAGCAACTGGACATTGGCTTCGTTGAAGGTTGTCGCCCGGCCGATCAGAGGTCCCAGCCGTCTGGTCGCGACGTCGCAGAAGCGCGCGAACAGGTCGGGCGTGTCCGGCGCCTCCCATCCGCCGCGCACGGCGAACCACAGAGGCGAGGAGAAATGGTTGAAGGTGACGATCGGTGTCTGGCCATGGGCATGACACGTCTCCAGCACCCGCTCGTAGTGGTCGAGCTCGGCGTTGGAGAACTGTCCAGGGCTGGGCTCGATCCGCGCCCATTCGATGCCGAACCGGTAGCAGTTGAACCCCAGGGCGGCGTTCAGCGCGATGTCTTCGGCGTAGCGATGGTAGCTGTCGCAAGCGTCGCCGGAGCGGTCCTTGTAGACGGTCGGCTCGACGTTCTCGAGCAGCCAGACGTCGGAGTTGGTGTTGTTTCCCTCGCTCTGATGCGCGGAGATCGCCGTGCCCCACAGGAACCCTTGCGGCGCGGGCCGGCGAGCGGGCGACGCCGCCGCGGCGAACGGCGTCGCCGCCGGAACGGCGAGGGCGCTCATCATCGTGCGACGGGTCAGCATCAGGGCGTGATCCTGGCGGAGCCTTGGGTCCCCAGTTAGACGCAGATTATTGCGTTAGTGAATGATGAGGTTGCCGATCAGTCAGCGGCGACGGCCTGTACCGCGACGGGTATCGCCTTGCGGATGCGCAGG